>JBJTVI010000484.1:0-6852 GCA_046081145.1 Rubrivivax sp. | reverse complement strand
TGAAGCACGAGAACCCGGCGATCAACGGCCGTCCCGCGGTCGAGGTGATCCTGACCGAAGTGCATGCCGGCGGCAAGTTCGACAGCGGCGCGTACAAGGTCTCAGGCGGCCTGCACGGCGTGGGCGTGAGCTGCGTGAACGCCCTCTCCAAGTGGCTGCGCCTGACGGTGCGCCGCGAGGGCAAGGTGCACTTCATCGAGTTCCGCAAGGGCGTTCCGCAGGAGCGCGTGCTCGAGCAGCGCGAGGGCTTCGAGGTGAGCCCGATGAAAGTGCTGGGCGACACCGACAAGCGCGGCACCGAGGTGCACTTCCTGCCCGACGAGGAAATCTTCACCAACATCGACTTCCACTACGACGTGCTGGCCAAGCGCCTGCGCGAGCTGAGCTTTCTGAACAACGGCGTGAAGATCCGCCTGGTCGACGAGCGCCAGAACAAGGAAGACAACTTCGCGTATGCGGGTGGCGTGAAGGGCTTCGTGGAGTTCATCAACCAGGGCAAGAAGACGCTGCACGGCAACGTCTTCCACGCCGCGGGCGAGAAGGGCAGCGAACAGGGCACCACCATCACCACCGAAGTGGCCATGCAGTGGAACGACGGCTACAGCGAGAGCGTGCTGTGCTTCACCAACAACATCCCGCAGCGTGACGGCGGCACGCACCTGACGGGCCTGCGCGCGGCGATGACGCGCGTGATCAACAAGTACATCGACGACAACGAACTGGCCAAGAAGGCCAAGGTGGAGATCAGCGGCGACGACATGCGCGAGGGCCTGTGCTGCGTGCTCAGCGTCAAGGTGCCCGAGCCCAAGTTCTCGAGCCAGACCAAGGACAAGCTCGTGAGCTCGGAGGTGCGCGCACCGGTGGAAGACGTGGTGAGCAAGGCGCTCACCGACTACCTGCTGGAGAACCCCACCGACGCCAAGATCATCTGCGGCAAGATCGTCGAGGCCGCGCGTGCGCGCGACGCTGCGCGCAAGGCGCGCGAGATGACGCGCCGCAAGGGTGTGCTCGACGGCATGGGGCTGCCCGGCAAGCTCGCCGACTGCCAGGAAAAAGACCCGGCGATGTGCGAGATCTACATCGTCGAGGGCGACTCCGCCGGCGGCAGCGCCAAGCAGGGCCGCGACCGCAAGTTCCAGGCAATCCTGCCGCTGCGCGGCAAGATCCTGAACGTCGAGAAGGCCCGCTACGAGAAGCTGCTCACGAGCAACGAGATCCTCACGCTCATCACGGCGCTGGGAACGGGCATCGGCAAGGGGATGGGTGGGGATGACTTCAATGCGGACAAGTTGAGGTATCACCGGATCATCATCATGAGCGTGGACGGCGACGACCACGTCTTCGTGCGCGAAGGCTCCGACGGTGCGCGCATGGTTCGCATCGGCGAATTCATCGATGCAGCGCTGGCTCGGCATGGTGCGGTGGAAGACGCCCACGGCGTGGCCCGCGTGAAGGGCGCCGACCTCGGCGAGGTGCTGTGCTTCGGCGTGGACACCCACGAGGTGCGCTTCAAGCCCATCAAGGCCGTGATCCGCCACCCCCAGGACGAGACGCTGTATTCGGTGAAGACCGCCTATGGCCGTACCGTGCGCGTGACCTCCAGCCACAGCGTGTTCGTGCACGAGGAGGGGCAGATTCGCCTCAAGCGCGGCGATGCCTTGAAGGTGGGCGACCAGGTGGTGGCGCCGTGCTGCATCCGCCTGCCCGAGGCCGCCCCCGCCACGCTCGATCTGCTGCAGCGCCTGTGGGCCGTGCCCCAGGCTGCCGAGCAGATCTGGCTGCGTGGGCCGGCGGTGGAGGAGTGGTGCCGTGCCCAGGTTCTGGCACGCCATGGCGAGAACTCGGACCTCACGAGCCCGCGCGTGGAAATTCCCGAAGACGTGCGCCAGGAACTGGCCGCGTGCCGGCGCGCCAGCGGCTTGACCCACCGCGAGCTGTGTGAGCAGGTGGGCGTGCGCCAGCCGGTGACCATCCATGCCTGGGAGACCGGCAGTTCGCGGCCCTCCCTGGCGCACTTCACCGCCTATGTGAAGGCCGTGGGTGCAAACGAGGATGTGTTCCTGCGCAAGGTAGCCGTGGGTGAGAGCCGACTGCAGCGGCAGTGGAGTGCCAAGCCCGGCAAGCCCTCCGGCCGCAACCTCGTGCGTGACCGGGTACGCCTGAGCGAACTCGATGCCAGCGACCTGAGGTGGTTCGCCCCGCGTGACGACCTGCAGTTGAGCCCCGAGCATTACGCGGGCCGCGGCATTGGGCACAAGTTGCCGGTGAACGCTTCCCTGATGACGCTCCTGGGCTTCTACGTGGCCGAGGGTTCGTGCTCGCCACGCAACGGCGTGCGCCTGGCCATCGGCAACGGCAACGCCCGCTTTGCGCAGGAGATGACGGATCACGCACACGCCATCTTCGGCCAGGTGCCCATCCTGTACCAGCAGGCCGAGCGCGCGGCCGAGTTCAAGCTCGTGAACCGCGTGGCGGCGCTGGCTTGGCAGCACCTCTTCGGCTTCGAGGGAGCCACTTCACTGACCAAGCGCGTGCCGGACCTCGTCTTCAACGTCAGCGAAGACATGCGCCTGGCCTTCCTGCGTGGCTACCTGCTGGGCGATGGCACGGTCAACGACAGACAAGTGGTTTTCACCACGGCCTCCTACGACCTGGCCAGCGGCCTCATGTACCTCCTGTCGTCGTTCGGTGTGGTGGCCTCGCTCTCGCAGCACCAGCCCGATGGTGTGCAGCGCTTCGTGCGAGGCGAGGTCTGCGAGACGCGCCACCCCTACTGGAGCATCACCGTCTGCGCCAAGGACGACCTGCGCAAGATCGAGCCCGCGTGGCGCGACCATGCGGGGGCACCGCGCTTGCGCGCGACGCTGGAGCGGCCCGGCACGAACGCGAAGAACCGCCGCATGAAGGCGATCGATGGCGACCTCATCGGGCTGCCCATCACCGCCATCGAGACCGTGGCCGCGAGCAACGGCAACGTGTACGACTTCTCGGTGGAAGGTGACGAGAACTTCATCGCCGGCATGGGCGGCCTGTGCTGCCACAACACCGATGCCGACGTCGACGGCGCTCACATCCGCACCCTGCTGCTCACCTTCTTCTACCGCCAGATGCCCGAGCTCGTGGAGCGCGGCCACATCTACATCGCGCAGCCGCCGCTGTACAAGGTGAAGCACGGCAAGCAGGAGCAGTACCTGAAGGACGGCCACGAGCTCGACGGCTACCTGCTGAAGGTGGCGCTGGACAGCGCCGTGGTGCTGCCCCAGGGCGCGGTCGAGGGTGCGCCGCGACTGGAGGGCGAGACGCTGGCCGAACTCGCGCGGCAGTACGTGGTGGCCAACAACGTGATCGAGCGCCTGGCCGCGTGGATGGACGTGCAGGCGCTGCGCGCCATCAGCGATGGCCTCACGCTCGCGCTGGACGATTCCGCGCAGGCCGAGGCCAGCGCCGCGGCCATGCAGCGCGCGCTGCAGGACGCCGAGGTGGCTGCCGAGTACGACGCGCGCACCGACAAGCACCATCTGCGCGTGAGCCGCCGCCACCACGGCAACGTCAAGAGCAGCGTCATCACGGCCGACTTCGTGCACGGAGCCGACTACGAGGCCCTGGCCACCGCCGGGCGCACCTTCAAGGGCTTGCTTTCACCCGAGGCCGTTGTGCGCCGCGGCGAGGGCGAGCGGCTGAAGGAGCACAACGTGGGGGACTTTCACGGGGCGATGGGCTGGCTCATGGCCCAGGCCGAGAACGCCGTGAGCCGCCAGCGCTACAAGGGCCTGGGCGAGATGAACCCCGCGCAGCTGTGGGAGACCACGATGGACCCTGGCGTGCGCCGCCTGCTGCGCGTGCAGATCGACGACGCCATCGAGGCCGACCGCGTGTTCACGATGCTGATGGGCGACGAGGTGGAGCCGCGCAGGGACTTCATCGAGACGAATGCGCTGAGGGCGGCGAATATTGACGTGTGAGGGTGCTATCGCCGCAGGGCGCCAAAGTAAGTGCGACTCGCGACTAAGTTGTGCGACTGGCGTGACGAAGTTGCTGCGACTGAGCCGCTGAGGCGAGCGTGGCAATACCCGGAGGCCGGCACAAGGCGCCAAAGTACTGCAGCCGCCGCGACAGAGTTGTTGCGACTAGGATTCTGCGTCGAACGCCGAGGGTAGGAGGCCACCAAGTCGCTTGCCGGAGGCGGCTGGCCGCTGACGACCCGTTGCGGACTTTCGCGGAAGCAGACTAGCCGCCATGAAGCTGACATTCCCAGGCCATCAGGCCCAACCCGCCTGCAGGTCGATAATCGCCTTGGTGAGCAGTTTCATCGCCCAGCCGGGGTCTTGACTGCCTTCTTGCGCATCCGTGTTCGTGAAAGCGCTGATGGTGAACTGGCCATCCAGCGCGATCACGCTGTAGGCATTGAAGCCGTCGCCGGCGCCTCCATGGGAGAGACAGACCTTTTGCTTGAAGGCATCTGGCAGCGGGCCCACGTCCCAACCCAAGACATAGTCGCCCACTGGATTGCGAAGACGCTGCACATACGCTGCCGGTAGAGGGGTGGGCTCACCACTCAGTGCCTGCTGGTGCAACTGCTGCCACTTGGCGTAGCCGGTCACGGTGGCGAACACACCGCCTGCGGCCTCGCCCAGCACTTCATTCCAACCCTCCAGCTCGGGCGGGTTCCATTCGAAGAACTGCACTGCACCCGGGGTGCCGACATGCCCGCGCTGTATGGCCGGGCCTGCCGTGGTTGGCAGGCCCGGGCTCAAGCCAGGTGCGCCGGGAATCCCAACCAGCGGGACGATAAGTTCGTCGAACAAGGCGGCAAAGCTCTTGCCACTGCGGGCTTCCAGGATCATGCCGACCAGCATGTAGCCCACATTGGAGTACTGAAAGTCACGGCCCGGCGTTACACCCCGCTGGGCCTGCGCAAGCGCCCAGGCAGCCGCGAAGCGGCGACGGCCCGCGAGGGTCTCGGGCAAGGGCTCGGTCTGCGTGGCTAGGAACTCCAGGAATTGGCCAGTATCGGTATCGTTGTTCATCGCGATCAAGCCGCCGCGATGCGCGAGCAATTGCTCGACCGTCACGCTGCGAAACGCCGGAAGCATGTCGGCAGCCAAGTCCGGCAGGGCATCCGCCAGGCTGAGCGTCCAGCTCAGTTGCCCACGGTCAATCAGCTTGGCGGCTATGCAGGCCGTCATCGCCTTGGAGACAGATCCGATGCGCAGCCAGTCGCCGATGGCCGTGGCAGCCGGCGCGCCCCTTTGCCGAAGGCCGGCGGCAGCCGCAGCGCTGGATTGCCGATCTGCGTAGTGAAGGCTGGCCGACACCAGGCCGGCGGCCACCGCCTTGTTGGCCGTTTGCTCAAGCAGGTCCTTGCGCCGGGCCTTGTTGGCGTCCTTGATCGCAGAATCGCCCCCACCGCAAGCGGTCAGTGCCGCGCTGCTGAGTCCTAGTGCGAGCAGTTGGCGGCGATTGAGTCGGCGAGGGACGTCGGAATTGGTCGGTGTCATCGGTGTTCCTTGTGAGGTGCTGTGCCCGGACGCCGCGGTTGCGGGTCTCGGAAACAACTGACAGTCACTGTAGAAACGACCGATGCAAGTCCGGTGCACCCCGTGTGGAGACTCGGTGGAGGCGCGGCAGGGCAGGCTGGACAGGACTCAGGGCGATGCCGGGAGGCGTACTTCCAACACCGCGCCCCCATCGGGCCGATTGGCCGCGTGCGCCTGTCCGCCGTGGGCGTCGGCGATGGCGCGGACCACACTCAGGCCCAGGCCGCTGCCCCCGGTCTGACGCGAGCGCGACGCCTCGCTGCGCCAGAAGCGCTCGAACGCCCTCTCGGCGCCGCCTGGCGAAAAGCCGGCGCCACGATCGAGCACACGCAGCACGCCTGCGCTGCCTGATGCGTGGGTTTCGATCCGCACCACGCCACCTTCGCTGGCGTAGCGGCGCGCGTTGTCCAGCAGGCAGATCAGCATCTGGCGCAAGCGCTGGGGATCGGCGTGGACAGGTGCCGGGCGCAGGTCCAGTTCTAGCCGCATGCCCAGCGCATGCAGGTCGGGCTCGATTACCGGCAGCAGGCTTTCCACTTCCGTGGCCAGTTCCATCGGGCGGCACTGCAGCGCCAGGCTGTTTGCGCCGGCCAGGCTCACCACACGCAGGTCGTCCACCACGCGGCTGAGCGAATCGACCTGCTGGATGAGTGCTGTGATCTCGGCCGGGCCGCTGGCGAACACGCCGTCGTGGATTCCTTGCAGCCTCCCGCGCAGGATGGTGAGCGGTGTGCGCAACTCGTGCGCAATCGCGGCGGTCGACTCCTTCAACTCACGCCGGGATGCGGCCAGGCTGTCGGCCATCTGGTTGAAGTCATCGACCAGTTGCCGCAGTTCTAGGCTGCTGCCGCGTCCCGGCTCGGCGCGGGCGTCCAGGTCGCCCTGCGCCACGCGACGCGCTGCCTGCGCCACGCGTTCGATCGGACGGGCCAGCCGCTGACCCACAGCCATGGCCAGCCAGAGCGCCACGCAGGCAGCCAAGACCGTCAGCACGGCGAGGCCCAGGTCGCTGTACAACTGCCCCTGTGCATGAGCGGCCTCCGAGGCCTCCTTGAGCACTCCCAGATCAGCAGGATCAGGCAGTCGCAGCGCTTCGAGGTCGCGCCCGGCGCGTTGCGCGGCGGGCGGCAGGTTGTCAAGGTAGCGGGCAGTCAACCACGCGTCCAACGTGCGAGTGCCGCCATAGATGAAGCCAAAGGCGCCGACGAAGAAGATCAGCATGCCTAGCGTGAACTGGGTTCGCAAACGGCGAGCCTTCATCCTGAATCCTGTTGGCGGCGGCTGCTGGGAGCCACTCAAGTTGCCCGCAGCCGAT
>JBJTVI010000483.1:0-7403 GCA_046081145.1 Rubrivivax sp. | reverse complement strand
AGGATGTCGAGATTCTGTCGACGGATCAGGTAAAGCAGCAAGTCGAGCGGGCCCTCAAAAGCCTCAAGGATCACTTCCAGCGCGTCCGGCGGGATGTAGAGATCCTGCGGCAGCTTGAAGAGCGGCTCGCCGTAGAGCCGGGCGATCGCCACCTGGTCGATGGCATCCGGCCCCGCGGGCTGCTCGATGGCGGGAGCCTCGGGCAGGGTTGGCGCGAGCCCCTCGGCCCCCGGGGCGTTCGCAGCAGACACGCTCTTCAGGCCTTGGTCTGGTAGACGTAGGGCTGCTGGGGCACGCGTGCGTCGCGGAAGGCGGCCTGCGACTCGCGGTCGGGTGCCTTGTCCCAGAGCAGCGCGCGGCCGCGGCGCTGCTCGTCCTCCAGGCTCGGGCGCTGGGCCTTGAGCTCCTCGAGGAACTGCGTCACGTCGGATCGATAGGGCTTCCAGAACAGGGGCATGGCGGGCAATGGTGCGAAAGTTCCGACGATTCTATCGTCGTACCTTCCGCGGCCCCCAGGCCCCCAGGCCCCCAGGCCCCCAGGACATCAGGCCGCAGCCGCCACCACCTCCACCCCGGATGCACGCAGCGCCGCGTTGAGGGCCGCCAGGTCGGGGCCGCAGCAGGCCTGCAGCTGCCCGAGCTGCTCGTCCACATGGGCCATCGCCTCGCGCGAGACTTCCAGGGCCGGCGTGGTGGGCGCCTCGTCGGCGATGGCCACCACGCTCACGAGGTCGGCCAGCTGGTCGTCCAGCCCCGCCTGGTGGCGCAGCACGTCGCGAACGGACTCGCGCAAGGGGTCGACCATCACCGATTCGATGGCATCGAGCCGTTGCACGAGCGCCCGTGCCTGCGCCGCCACGGCCTGGTGTGCGGCGCCCTGCAGCCGTGGCTGCAGCGCCCGCAGCTGGCCGCGCAGCCGACGCAGGCGGTTCACGCCGTCGTTGAGGGCCGACCACTTCTCGTGCAGCTGGCGCAGCAGTGCGAGCTGCTGCTCGAAGGCGCGCTGCGAGGTCTTCACGCGGGGGTCCTTCACGACCACCAGCGGCGCCTCCAGGCGCTCCCGGCCCGCTTCCAGCACCAGGGTGTAGCGCCCGGGTGCCACCAGCGGCCCGTTGAGCTCTTCCTTGTCGTCGGCCAGCGGGGTGTTGCGGCGGTCCGAGAGCGCGGGGTCCTGGCGCGTCGGGCCGGTGTGGCGCAGGTCCCAGACGTAGCGGTTCAGGCCCGCGCGCGTACCCGGGCGGCGCCCGTTGGCAAGGGCCGGATCGTCGCTGGCCAGCGTGCGCACCACCTGGCCCTTGGCGTCGAGCACGGTGAGCCTGACGGCGCCGCTGAAGCCCGCAGGCAGCCACCACCACAGGAGGGCACCGGTGGGCGCGCCTTCGCCAACGTCCAGGAACTGCCGGCGCGTGCTGCCGTCGGCCGCCGTGACGGGCTCGCTGCCGCCGCTGATGCCGAAGGCCGGCCCGTAGCTGATGCCGGCCTTGCCGTAGCCCGAGCCGGCACTCCAGGTGAGCTTGGTGCGCACCGTCTCGCGCGGCGTGACGAGCTGCACGGCCCGCGCGTCCTCGCGCAGTTGGCGCAGTGCCGAGAGATCGTCCAGGATCCAGAAGGAACGGCCGTGCGTGGCGGCCACCAGATCGCCGTGCTTGATCTTCAGGTCGTAGACCGGCGCCACCGGCAGGCCGCCGCCCATGCGCGTCCAGTGCGCACCGTCGTCCAGGCTGCAGAAGATGCCCGTCTCGGTGCCCACGAAGAGCAGGCCCGGGCGCACGGGGTCGGCACGCACGACGCGGGTGATCTCGCCCTTGGGGAGATCGCCGGTGATCGATTGCCAGCTGCGCCCACCGTTGGTGGTGCGAAAGAGGTAGGGCTGGTAGTCGGCCAGCTTGTAGCGCGTGGCGCTCACGTAGACCGTGTCCGCATCGTGCGCGGAGAGCTCCACGCAGCCCACGTAGGCCAGCGCCGGCATCGCCTTGGGCGTGACGTTCTTCCAGGAGCCGCCGCCATTGCGTGTGACGTGTACCAGGCCGTCGTCGGTCGAGGCCCAGATCTCGGCCTCGCGGTGAGCCGAGGGCACCACGCAGGCGCAGGTGGCGTGCACCTCGGCACCGGCCGTGTCGTGTGTCAGCGGCCCGCCCGAGTGGCCCTGGCGGCTCGGGTCGTTCAGGCTCAGGTCGGGGGAGATAGCCTCCCAGTTCGCGCCCTCGTCGCGCGTGCGAAAGACGCGGTTGCCACCGGCGTAGAGCGTCTTCGGGTCGTGCGGCGAGAACACGAGCGGGCAGGTCCACGCGAAGCGGTACTTGAGTTCGCGCGGCGGCACGCCGCGCGACTTCTCCGGCCACACGTTGATGAGCCGGATCTGGCGCGTGCGGTGGTCATAGCGCTGCAGCGCACCGGCCCCGCCCGGGCTCGAACCCACGGCGCCGCAGTAGACGATGTTCGAGTCTTCGGGGTGGACGACGATGAAGCCGCTCTCGCCCGTGCCGGGGTAGGTGCAGTCCCCGAGCGTGATCGAGCCCCACTCCGAGGCGCTGGGCACGGAGATGGAGGTGTTGTCCTGCTGCGTGCCGTAGACGCGGTAGGGGTACTGGTTGTCGACGTCGATGCGGTAGAACTGGGCCGTCTTCTGGTTGTAGATGGACGACCAGGTGGCCCCGGCGTTGAAGCTCACGCAGGCCCCGCCGTCGTTGCCCTCGATCATGCGGCGCGGGTTGCGCGGGTCGATCCACAGGTCGTGGTTGTCGCCGTGCGGCGTCGTCACCTCGGTGTACGAGACCCCGCCGTCGGTGGACTTCCACATCTGCAGGTTCGTCACGTACACCGTGTCGGCGTGGCCGGGGTCGGCGAAGACATGCGTGTAGTACCAGGGCCGGTGCATCAGGTCGCGGTGGCTCGACACCTGCACCCAGTTCGTGCCGTGGTCGTCGCTGCGCCACATGCCGGTCTTCTCGCCCTCGGCCTCCACCAGGGCATAGACGCGCCCGGCGCGCGCCGCCGAGGCGCTCACCCCGTGCTTGCCCAGCAGGCCGCCGGGCAGCCCGCCGCGGCCGGAGAGTTCCTCCCAGGTGTCGCCGCCGTCCATCGAGCGCCACAGCCCGCTGCCCGTGCCGCCACTGTTGAGGTGCCAGAAGCTGCGCCTTGCGTTCCAGCAGCCCGCGTACAGGATGCGCGGGTTGGTCGGGTCCATCGAGATGTCGACCGCGCCGGCATCGGCGTTGCGATAGAGCACCTTCTTCCAGGTCCGCCCACCGTCCTGCGAGCGGTAGACGCCGCGCGCTTCGTTGGGCCCGAAAGCGTCACCCAGCGCCGCCACGTAGACGAGGTTCGGGTCCTGCGGGTGCACGCAGATGCGGCCGATATGGCGTGTCTCGGCCAGCCCCAGGTGCTGCCAGCTGCGCCCGGCATCGGTGGAGCGGTACACCCCGTCGCCGTAGGAGACGTCGATGCGGATCGTGGTTTCGCCCGTACCCGCGTAGATCACGTTGGGGTCCGAAGGGGCCACGGCCAGCGCCCCGATGGTCGCGCTGGTGAGGAAGCCGTCGGAGACACAGCGCCAGTACACGCCGCCGTCCACCGTCTTCCACACGCCCCCGGCACAGGCGCCGAAGTAGAAGGTCATCGGGTCGGAGGGATCGCCGGCCACCGCCACCACGCGCCCGCCGCGCGGGGGGCCGATGCCCCGCCACTTCAGCGCATGGAGCAGGGAGGGGTCGGTGGCAAGGGCTTTGGAGCGGGCCAAGTGCGGTCTCCTGGAGGGTGTGTCAGGGGTGAAGGACCATTATCGTGCGCGGGGCTGCTGCCCCGGCTCGAGGACTACCCGGGCTGCTCAGGCCACGATGGCGTGCGCGCCAAGCTCCGCCGCCAGGCCCGAGCGGCTGATGAGCGAAAGCGGCTGCTCGTTGACACGGGCGAGCACGAGCGCCACGTCGCGCCGGCGCAGCGTGTGCGCCAGATGGCGCAGCGCCTCCACCCCCGAGGTGTCCATCGAGACCAGGCGGTGCATG
Organism: Rubrivivax sp.; assembly: GCA_046081145.1. GTDB lineage: Bacteria > Pseudomonadota > Gammaproteobacteria > Burkholderiales > Burkholderiaceae_C > Rubrivivax. The sequence goes on along the minus strand of JBJTVI010000483.1, from coordinate 3,399 downwards.
TCCAGCACCACCTCGCGCGTGTGGGCGTGCACCCGCGCCGGCAGGTCTTCCACCTGCCCCACGGCACCGAAGAAGAGCGAGCCGTAGAGCTCGAAGGTCTGGCGCGGGAGGCTGCCTGCCCCGACCTCCGCGACCTTCCCCGAGCCGCTGTCGGCATCGGTGGCCACCCGGTCGCTTGCGCCGCGCTGCTGCAGCTCCGTCACGCGAAACAGCGTGCCCATGCGCCAGATGAAGAAGACACAGGCCAGCACGAGGCCGACCTCCACGGCCACTGTGAGGTCGAAGACCACCGTGAGCCCGAAGGTGCCGAACAGGATGGTGCGGTAGGTGAGGTTGAACTGGCGGGCGCGTGCGAACTCGCGCCACTCGCCCATGTTCCAGGCCACGAAGAGCAGGATGCCGGCCAGCGCCGCCAGCGGCACGTGGGCGGCCAGTGGCGCGGCCACGAGCACCACGGCCAGCAGCGTGAGCGCATGCACGATTCCCGCCACCGGGCTCGTGGCACCGGCGCGGATGTTGGTGACGGTGCGTGCCACCGTACCGGTGGCCGGGATGCCGCCGAAGAGCGGTGTCACGAGGTTGGCCACGCCCTGCGCCATCAGCTCCTGGTTCGGGTCGTGGCGCGCAAACTGCGGCGCGAGGTTGTCGGCCACGCGCGTGCACAGCAGCGATTCGATGGCCCCGAGCAGCGCGATCGTGAGCGTCGGGATCATGAGCTGCTTGGCCGTGGCCCAGCTGAAATCGGGCAGCGCGAAGGCGGGCAGTGCCTGCGGGATCCCGCCAAAGCGTGAACCGATGGTCTCCACCGGCAGCGCCAGCAGCGCCGTGGCCGCCGTGGCGCCGGCCAGCGCCACGACCGTGCCGGGCAGGTGGGCGAACACGCGGCGCAGCCGTGCCCGCAGGCCCGCCGGCGCCGCCGCCATCTCGTAGGACTTCGGCCACAGCACCACCACGGCCAGGCAGGCCAGGCCCATCGCGAAGGCCACCGGGTTGAAGCTCGGCAGTGCCTGCACGAGCACGCCGATCTGGGTGAAGAAGTCTGCCGGCATCTTCTGCACCGACAACCCGAGCAGGTCCTTGAGCTGCGAGAGCGCGATCAGCACCGCGATCCCGTTGGTGAAGCCGATGACGATCGACACCGGCACGTAGCGCACGAGCGCCCCCAGGCGCAACCACCCCATCACGATCAGCAGCATCCCGGCGAACACCGTGGACACCAGCAGGTTGGCCAGCCCGTAGCGCTCGACGATGCCGTAGACGATGACGATGAAGGCGCCCGCCGGCCCGCCGATCTGCACGTGTGAGCCGCCCAGGGCGCTGATCAGCAGCCCCGCGACGATGGCCGTGACGAGGCCCGCCTCGGGCTTGACGCCGCTGGCGATCGCAAAGGCCATGGCCAGCGGCAGCGCCACGACACCCACCGTGAGGCCGGCTCCGACATCCGAGGCCAGGTTCCTGGCGCCGTAGCCGCTCAGGGCATCCAGCAGCCGGGGCCGGAAGCGGTGCAGGCGGGGCAGCCCGAGCATCAAGACTGCCTGTTCTGCATCGCGGTCCGATCGGGCTGAGCGCCTAGCGCACCCGCATGCCCGGCTGCGCGCCGGGCGCAGGGTCGAGCAGGAAGATGCCCGGCTGGGCTTTCTCGTCGGCGTGGCTGGCGGCAAGCACCATGCCCTCGGAGATGCCGAACTTCATCTTGCGCGGCGCGAGGTTGGCCACCATCACCGTGAGCTTGCCGGCGAGCTGCTCGGGCGCATAGGCCGAGCGGATGCCGGAGAACACGTTGCGCAGCCGCGGCTGGCCCTCGGGCGTGGTCTCGCCGGCGTCGAGCGTCAGGCGCAGCAGCTTGTCGCTGCCCGGCACGACCTCGGCGGCGACAATGCGGGCGATGCGCAGGTCCGTCTTTGCGAAGTCGGCTACGCCGATTTCGGGCGCGAGGGCCTCGCCGCCGGGATCTGCGGCGACCGCAGGCGCAGGCAACTCGAAAAGCTGCTCCACCCGCGCCGCCTCCACGCGCTGCATCAGGTGCTGGTAGGGGGAGATGTGGTGACGGCCCAGCGCACGCCTGGCATCCGCCCACTCCAGCGCGCCCACCTGCAGGAACTGCTCGACGCGTGTGGCCAGCGCCGGCAGCACGGGCTTGAGGTAGATCGTGAGCAGCCGGAAGGCCTCGCTGCACACCGAGCACACATCGTGCAGCGCAGCGTCCTGTCCGGGCTGCCTGGCGATCTCCCAGGGCTTGTGCTGGTCCACGTACTCGTTGACGCGGTCGGCCAATGCCATCACTTCACGCAGCGCCTTGCCGAACTCGCGCGTCTCGTAGAGCTCGGCCACCGCGTCCGCATGGGCGCGCAGGCCGTCGAGCAGGGCGCGGCCCTCCACGCCCAGGTCATCCGACAGCCGCCCGCCGAAGCGCTTGGCCAGAAAGCCCGCGGCACGGCTGGCGATGTTCACGTACTTGCCCACGAGGTCGCTGTTCACGCGCGCGACGAAGTCCTCGGGATTGAAGTCGAGGTCCTCCACGCGAGCGTTGAGCTTGGCAGCCAGGTAGTACCGCAGCCACTGCGCATCCAGCCCGAGCTCGAGGTACTTCAGGGGCGAGATGCCCGTGCCGCGGCTCTTGCTCATCTTCTCGTTGTGCACCGTCAGGTGGCCGTGCACGAAGATGTGCGAGGGCGTCTTGCGGCCGCTGAAGTGCAGCATCGCGGGCCAGAAGAGCGTGTGGAAGGTGACGATGTCCTTGCCGATGAAGTGGATCTGCTCGACGGCGGGGTCGGCCACGTAGGCCTCGAAGCCCTGGCCCAGCAGGGCCTTCAGCGACGCGAGGTAGCCCACTGGCGCATCCAGCCACACGTAGAAGTACTTTCCTGGCGCATCGGGGATCTCGATGCCGAAGTAGGGCGCGTCGCGCGAGATGTCCCAGTCCGCCAGCTTGGGCTGCCCGGCCTCGTCGGTGCCGAACCACTCGGAGGTCTTGTTGAGCACCTCCGGTTGCAGCCGTCCTGGCGTCTGCGTCCATTCCTGCAGGAAGGCCAGCGCGCGCGGGTCGGACAGGCGGAAGAAGAAGTGCGTGCTCGAGCGCAACTCCGGTACCGCGCCCGACAAGGCCGAATACGGGCTCTTGAGATCGGTGGGCGCGTACACGGCGCCGCAGACTTCGCAGTTGTCGCCGTACTGGTCTTTCGCGCCGCACTTCGGGCATTCGCCCTTGATGAAGCGGTCGGGCAGGAACATGCCCTTGGCCGGGTCGTAGAACTGCTCGATGGTGCGCTCGGCAATGAGCCCCTGCTCGCGCAGCGCCCGGTAGATGGCCTGCGCCAGGGCGTGGTTCTCGGGTGCGTCGGTGGAGTGCCAGTGGTCGAATGCGATGTGAAAGCCGTCCAGGTAGGCCTTGCGCCCGGC
>JBJTVI010000482.1:0-2195 GCA_046081145.1 Rubrivivax sp. | reverse complement strand
GCTGGCGCGAGGCGCTGGACTTCGACGGCGAGAGCTTCGAGTGGAACCACCTGGTGCTGGCGGGCGACCCCGCCAACGAGCGCCCCGAGGCCAAGGGCAATATCGCCGGGGATCTGTACGCCTGCCCGGACGGCATCGCCTTCGATGCGCGCGGCGTGCTGTGGATCCAGACCGACGTGGGCTCGGCGCAGATGCACAAGGGTGAGGTTGCGCGCGTGGGCAACAACCAGATGCTCGCCTGCGACCCCGCCACCGGCCAGACGCGGCGCTTCCTCACCGGCCCGACCGGCTGCGAGATCACGGGCCTCACGTGGACGCCAGACGGGCGCACGATGTTCCTGAACATCCAGCACCCGGGCGAAACCCCGAGCGACCGCAGCGACCCCGCCGACCCGCGCAGGTTCTCGAACTGGCCCGATTACCGCGCCGATGGCCGGCCGCGCTCGGCCACCGTGGTGGTGCGCAGGCGCGACGGGGGCGTGATCGGCACCTGAGGCCAGCCACCGCCGCAGCAAGAAGCGGCCCGCCCCGGGCGGGCCCCGTGTGCCCTCAGCCGAAACCCAGCGCCGACTGCGCCGCGAGCCACGTCACCACCGACCAGGCGGCCACGTTCTGGCGCAGCGCCGCGGGGTCGATGCGCTCGAGCGTGTCGTTGTCGGTGTGGTGCACGTCGAAGTAGTCGGTGCCGTCTTGCGAGAGCTCGATGGCGCTCCAGCGGTTGCGCCGCATCAGCACGGCCGCATCCGGCCCGGGGTTGCCCTGGTTGTCGCCCAGGGCCACCTGCAGCGGCGCGAGCAGGGGCGCCATGGCCTCGATGGCACCGAAGGCCGCGGGGGCGACGCGGCTGCGCAGCCGCCACACGCGCCCGGCCCCGAAATCGCTCTCGCCCACGAGTTGGTGCGCCTCCTCCCGGTAGCGTTCGGCGTAGTGGCGTGCGCCGTCGAAGCCGTTCTCCTCGTTGCCGAAGAGCACGACGCGCACCGTGCGCCGCGGGCGAAGCCCGAGCGCCAGGATCTGCTGCGCCGCGGCCACGACGATGGCCACGCCCGCGGCGTTGTCCAGCGCGCCCTGCCCCACGTCCCAGGAGTCCAGGTGCGCGCCCACGAGCACGATCTCGCGCGCCAGGTCGGTACCTGGCACCTCGGCCAGCACGTTGTGCGTGCGCGCCGGCACCGCCTCGCGCGCGCCGATGACGAGCTTCAGGCGCAGCGGCGCACCGGCGGCATGCAGGCGCTCCAGCACCTGCGCATCGGGCACGGAAAGGGCCGCAGCCGGCACCACGGGCCGCGCCGGGTCCCGCGCCATCATCCCGGTGTGCGCCACGCGGTCGCGGTCCGTGCCGATGGAGCGGATCACGAGCGCGATCGCACCGCGGCGCGCCGCCTCCATCGGCCCCACCACGCGTGCGCGCACGGCTGACCCGTAGCCGCTGCCATCGCGGGTGCGTTCCATCTTCTGGTCGATGAAGACGATGCGCCCCCTTGCTCGATCGGCACGCTCGCTGCTCTCGGCCAGCAGCGCCTCGAAGTCGGGGTAGTAGGCGAGCTCGCCTTCGAGCCCGCCTTCGGGCGTGGGCGGGCTGTTGCCCAGGGCCGTCATCACGAGCTCGCGCGGGTGCGGCGCCGTCAGGTGCGCCCGGCCAGGGCCGCGTTGCCACACCTGCAGCTCGATGGGGTCGGCACGCACGCGCGCAAAGCCCAAGCGCTGCAGCTGCGCGCGCGCCCAGGCCACCGCGCGCTCGTCGGCCTCCGAGCCGGCCGGGCGCGGCCCGACCTCGGTGCACAGGCTCTCGGCGAGCTGCCAGGCCAGGTTGTCACCCAGCGCGCGCTCGCGCAGCCGAACCGCCTGGGCCAGGTCATCGGCGGTGTAGGGTAGGGCGCCGCCCGTGCCCGTGGCACGAGCGGCAGGCGCAGCCAGCCCCGCAAGCACCGCGGCCACAGGCAGGCCGGGCGGCCACAGGGCGCTGCCGCACCTGCCGCCCGCCACGGCCGCCGAGCCCAGCAGGCCCGACAGCCATTCGCGCCGGTTCGGCGCGCCCCGCGCCGCCTGCCTCATGGCCGGATGCAGCGTTGCCGCGCGCTCATCGCGCCGTGGGCATCGCGAACTCGGCGCCCTTGCCGATGGAGTCGGGCCAGCGCTGCATCACGCTCTTTTGCTTGGTGTAGAAGCGCACGCCCTCTTCGCCGTAGGCGTGC
>JBJTVI010000481.1:0-2067 GCA_046081145.1 Rubrivivax sp. | reverse complement strand
AGCTGGCGGTGCTGCCGAGAAAGGAGCTCGATCACCTGCTGGTGCAGGCTGCGCAGCGCGCGGGCGCGCGCCTGGCCACGCCCTGGCGCCTGGAGGGCGTGCTTCGCGAAACCATCGACGGGCAGGAGCGCGTGTGCGGTGTGCGGCTGCGCCGGCCGGCTGCCGACACTGCAGCCCGAGTGGGGGCACAGGTCGCTCCAGACGCCGCTTCAGGCGCCGCGCCTGACGCCACGCCTGACGCGCCCAGCCGGGAAACCATCGAGCTGCGCGCCCGCCACGTCGTGATCGCCACCGGCGCCTCGCCGCAGGGGCTCGTTGCCTCCGGCCTGTGCGAGCGCCGCGAGGCCAGCGCCATGGGCCTGCGCGGCTACGTGCACCACCCGGGCCTGCGCGCGCGCATCCCGCACCTGGAGGTGGCCTGGTACCGCCCCGTCAAGCCGGGTTACGGCTGGATCTTTCCCTGCCCGGGCGACGTCTACAACATCGGCGTGGGCATCATCGACAGCCGCGGCAGCAGTGCGCGCACGGTGCGTGATCTGAACCTGCGCCAGGTCTTCGACGAGTTCGCCCGGCTCCATGCGCCGGCGCGCGAGCTGCTGGCCGGTGGCACCTTCGTCTCGCCCCTGAAGGGCGCGCCGCTGCGCACCTCGCTCAAGGGCGCACGGGTGGCCGCGCCGGGGATCCTCGTCACGGGGGAGGCCGCGGGCAGCACCTACTCCTTCACCGGCGAGGGCATCGGCAAGGCGATGGAGACCGGGCTGCTGGCAGCCGATGCGCTGCGGGCCGCGCGCGAGCAGGGACTGTCGGAGGCGGCACTCGCGGCGCTCTACGCCGAGGGATTGCGCGCGCTGCAGCCCAAGTTCGATCTCTACGAGAAGGGCAACCGCGTCAACCACCACCCCTGGCTGGGTGACCTGCTGATCCGCCGTGCGCGCAAGAGCCAGCGCCTGCGCAACCGCATGGCCGCGGTGCTCGAGGAGCGCGCCACCCCCGCGCAGCTCATCACGCTGCGCGGGCTGGTCAAGCTCTTCATCGAGTAGCGGGCCCGCGCCCGGGGCTCAGCGCGCCTTGCCCGCGCGCTCCTGACGCAGCGCCGCGGCAAGCTTGCGCTCGTGGTCGATGCACTCCTTCATCGACAGGCGGTCGTCGCGGTCGAGGTCGGCGGCGTCGAACTGCGCCATGCGCGCGGTCACCACTTCCTTGAAGGACAGCCGGCCGTCGCCGTCGGTGTCGGCGCGGCGCAGCCGCTCGAGCACGCTGCGGCGCAGCCCCGGCACGGCAGCGAGGTCTTCCAGCTGGACGTGGCCGGTCGCATCCGGGCCGAGCGCGGCCCAGCTGCGCGCGATGTCGCGGTGGTATTCCTCCAGGCTGATGTAGCCGTCGTGGTTGTGGTCAGCGGCGCGGCAGCTCTGCTCGGCGCCGCTCAGGGCGCTGGTTGCCGTGGCCGAGGCGGCTCGGCCGGGGGCGGGCTGGGCGAGCGCGGCTCCGAAGGGCAAGAGGCTCAGCGCCACGAGCAGGGCCAGGGTGCGGGCCGGTACGCAGGCCGGCATGCGGGCCAGGGACGGCTGGATGCGAAGGGGGTTGCGCGGTGGGTTCATGTTCGTCTCCTTACCACCACCAGCGCTGGTTGGGGCCGCCATTGCAGCTCCAGGCCACGACCGCCTGGCCGTTGCGGAACTGCCCCTCGAAGACGTCCACGCACTTGCCGTTGAGCTGGCTCACGATGGTGCCCCCGCGCGCGTACCAGCGCTGGTTGCGCGCACCCGAGCAGTTCCACACGATCAGCCGCGCGCCGTCGTTGGTATTGGCGTTCTGGATGTCCAGGCACAGCCGGTTGGGCGTGACGATCTCCCCCCCGCGCCCCCAGGTGAAGCGCTGGTTCTCCCGGCCGTGGCAGGCGTAGAGCTGTACCACGGCACCCGGGCGCATGCGCCCGTCGGCCACGTCCAGGCACATGCCGCGCTGGCTGCGGATGGGCTGGCCGTAGCCCAGGGGCGGGTCGGGCGGCCCGGAGTCGTCGGGCCGGTCGCGGTGCCATTTGTTGGCCAGGATCGCGATGCCGGCGAT
>JBJTVI010000480.1:0-4742 GCA_046081145.1 Rubrivivax sp. | reverse complement strand
AGGCGGCTGCGCGGCCAGGGGTGGCGCGCCCTGGTCTACACCGTCAACGATCCGGACACCGCGGCCCGCATGGCAGCCTGCGGCGTGGACGGCATCGTCACCGATGCGGTCGACACCTTCGACCCCACCCGCGGGGCGCTGGCACCGACTGCCGGCTGAGCCGCCGGCCCCGCGCACGCACGCCCTCAGGGCAACACGGCCGAAACGCTCGCCTCCGCACCGAAGCTGGCCGTCGGGTCGGCCGGCTTCGGCAAGGTGCGCAGCTCGCGAAACAGCGCCAGCCGCGAGGCCACCACCGCCAGCAGCAGCGCCACGACCCCCGCGAAGGCCAGCGCAGCGCGCAGCCCCAGGTGCTCGCCGAGCCAGCCACCGATCAGCGCCCCGGGGCCCGCCGGCAGGAGCGTGAGCCAGCGCATCGAGCTCGTCATGCGCCCCAGCATCGGCTCGGGGGTGACGGCCTGCCGCAGCGCTAGGAAGTTGATGAACATCAGCACCGCCCCGAGCCCGAAGCACAGCAGCATCGTGGCAAAGACACCCACCCCGAAGGCACCAGCCGGCGCCACCGCGCAGGCGAACCAGCCCAGCCCCGACACCGCCATGCCCAGCAGCAGACACCGCCCGGGGCCGATGCGCTCGGAGATGCGCCGGCCGAAGACGCTGCCCAGCACCGTGCCCACGCCCAGACCGATGAAGCTCAGCCCCACGTCCTGCTCGCTAAGGCCCAGGGTGCGCGTGGCGTACAGGATCTGCACCACCACGGCCGCGTAGTGGGCCATCTGCCACAGGCCGACCGTCACGGCCATGGCCACGAGCAGCGGCGTGTCGCGCACGAAGCGCAGCCCGGCCTTGAGCTCGGGCATGAAGCCCGCGCGGCCGTGGCGGCGCACCACCTCGTGCACGCGGATCCCCTTGAGCACCGCCACCGACACGAGCAGCATCGTGGCCGTGGCCAGCAAAGCCGCTGGCGCCCCCACGGCCTTGATGAGCGCCCCGGCGAAACCCGGGCCGGCCACGTCCGCGCCGGAGCTCGCGATGGCGTTCTTGGCGTGCGCCTCCACCAGCCGCTCGCGTGGCACCACCTGGGTGAGCACGATCTGCGCCGCCGAGCCCGCCACCACATGCACGCAGCCCAGCACGAAGCCCACCGCGTAGAGCCAGGGCATGGCCAGCCACCCGAGCCACGCCGCCAGCGGCACGGTGGCCAGGATGAGCGCCAGCGCGAGTTCTCCCACCACGTAGACGGGCAGCTTGCGCACCCGGTCGAGCCAGACCCCCGAGGGCAGCGAGAGCAGCACGAAGGGGGCGAGCTCGCAGGCCGTGAGCAGCCCCATCTGCGTGGGCGTGGCCTGCAGCAGCACCGCCGCCGTGAGCGGCAGCGCCAGCATGCTCACCTGCCCGCCCACGGCGCTCACCAGGATGGAGCTGAAGATCCGGCGGTAGCCCGGGTTGCGAAGCAGATCCTCCGGGTCGAGCGCCAGGCGTGCGCGCAGCGACGCCAGGATGCGTGAGAGCGCGCCCCTCATCCGTGCGCGTGGCCTTTCAGCTGCGGTAATCGGCGTTGATGCGCACGTAGTCGTAGGACAGGTCGCAGGTCCACACGCTCGTGCTGGCGGGGCCGCGGTGCAGCCCCACGCGCACCGTGATCTCGGGCTGCTTCATCACGCGCTGGCCATCCTCCTCCCGGTACTCGGGGCGCCGGCCGCCCTGGCGCGCCACGTGCACGTCGTCCAGGTGCAGGTCGATCAGGCCCTGGTCGAGGTCGTCGATGCCCGCGTAGCCCACGGCGGCCAGGATGCGGCCGAGGTTGGGGTCGCTCGCGAAGAAGGCGGTCTTGACCAGCGGCGAGTGCGAGATGGCGTAGGCCACCCGCCGGCACTCGGCCTCGTCGCGGCCACCTTCCACGCGCACCGTGATGAACTTGGTGGCGCCCTCGCCGTCGCGCACGATGGCGTGGGCGAGCTGGCGCGCCACCTCGAACACGGCGCCCTGCAGCAACTGGCCCTCTGTGCTTTGCAAGGAGGCGATGGGCGCGTGGCCCGCGCGCTGCGTGGCCACGAGCACGAAGGAATCGTTGGTGGAGGTGTCGCCGTCGATGGTGATGCGGTTGAAGCTCTCGTCGGCCGCCTCGCGCACGAGCGTGCCCAGCAGCGCGGGATCGATCACGGCATCGGTGGCCACGAAGCCCAGCATCGTCGCCATGTTGGGCCGGATCATCCCCGCGCCCTTGGAGATGCCCGTCACGGTGACGGTGCGCCCGGCGATGGTCACCTGCACGCTCGCCACCTTGGGCACGGTGTCGGTGGTCATGATGCCCTCTGCGGCCTGCGGCCAGTGGCCGGGGCCGAGGTCGGCCAGCGCAGCGGGCAAGCCGGCCTCGATCCGCTCCACCGGCAGCGTCTCCATGATCACGCAGGTGGAAAAGGGCAGCACCTGGCCGGGCTGCACGCCCATCCGGCCAGCCAGCGCCTCACAGGTGCGGCGCGCCCGCGCCAGGCCGTCGGCCCCGGTCCCGGCGTTGGCGTTGCCGGTGTTGACCACCAGGGCCCGGATCGAGGCCCCGGCTTCGAGGTGCTCTCGGCACACCTGCACGGGCGCGGCGCAGAACCGGTTGGTGGTGAAGACGCCGGCCACAGCCGAGCCCTCGCAGAGCTCGAAGACGACGAGGTCGCGCCGGTTGGCCTTGCGCACGCCGGCCATCGCCGTGCCGATGCGCACGCCGGCCACGGCGTGCAGCCGCTCCGGCGGGGTCGGGGTGTAGAGGACGGGCATCGCGTCGCGCTCCAGGGATGGCGCCGGCCGCCGCCACTCAGGCGAGCTTGCCGTGGCAGTGCTTGTACTTGCGGCCGCTGCCGCAGGGGCAGGGGTCGTTGCGGCCCACCCGTGGCAGCGCCGGCTCGAGGGTGGCGGGGTCGGCCTCCTGGGTGACGCTGCCGTCCTCGTTGGGGTGGGTGTAGGTGACGTTGCTGACGCTGGAGGCCTGCTCCTCGATCGCCTGGGCGGCCTCGGCGACCTGCTCCTGCGTCTGGATGCGCACCGTCAGCAGCAGCCGCGTCACCTCCATCTTGACCACGTCGAGCAACTGCGCGAAGAGCTCGAAGGCCTCGCGCTTGTACTCCTGCTTGGGATTCTTCTGCGCGTAGCCGCGCAGGTGGATGCCCTGGCGCAGGTAGTCCAGCGCCGCCAGGTGCTCGCGCCAGTGCGTGTCCATCGACTGCAGCAGCACCATGCGCATGAAGGGCGTGAACTACTCCACCCCCACCACGTCGAGCTTGGCCTGGAAGAGGGCGTCGCCGGCCTCCAGCACCTTCTCCAGCACGTCCTCGTCGGTCACGGCCTCGCTGCCTTCGACGAAGCTGCGCAGCGCCACCTCGAGTTGCCACTCCTCGCGCAGCACCTTCTCCAGGGCTTCGAGGTCCCACTGCTCCTCGACGCTCTCGGCGGGCACGAGGCCGCGCACGACGTCGGTCAGGGCGCTTCGGCGCAGGTTCGTGATGCGGTCGACGAGCTCGGCGGCCTCCAGGATCTCGTTGCGCTGCTGGTAGATCACCTTGCGCTGGTCGTTGGAGACGTCGTCGTACTCCAGCAGCTGCTTGCGGATGTCGAAGTTGCGCGCCTCGACCTTGCGCTGCGCGCCCTCGATGCTGCGCGAGACCAGGCCTGCCTCGATGGCTTCGCCCTCGGGCATCTTCAGCCGGTCCATGATGGCGCGCACGCGATCACCCCCGAAGATGCGCATCAGCGGATCTTCCAGGCTCAGGTAGAAGCGGCTGGAGCCTGGGTCCCCCTGGCGGCCGGAGCGGCCGCGCAGCTGGTTGTCGATACGCCGGCTCTCGTGGCGCTCGGTGGCGATGATGCGCAGCCCCCCGAGGCTCACGACCTGATCGTGCAGGCCCTGCCACTCCTCGCGCAGCGTGCGGGAGCGCGCCTCGCGCTCGGCCTCGGGAACGGACGGGTCGGCCTCGAGCAGCTGGATCTGCTTGTCCACGTTGCCGCCGAGCACGATGTCGGTGCCGCGGCCGGCCATGTTGGTGGCGATCGTGATCATCCCCGGACGGCCGGCCTGGGCCACGATCTCGGCCTCCTTGGCGTGCTGCTTGGCGTTGAGCACCTGATGCGGCAGCCCCTCCTTCTCGAGCAGCTGCGAGACGAGCTCGGAGTTCTCGATGGAGGTGGTGCCCACGAGCACGGGCTGGCCGCGCTCGTGGCAGTCGCGGATGTCGGCGATGACGGCCGCATACTTTTCCGGGCCGGTCTTGTAGATGAGGTCGTGCTCGTCGCGCCGCACGGTGGGCTTGTTGGGCGGGATGACCACCGTCTCCAGGCCGTAGATCTCCTGGAACTCGTAGGCCTCGGTGTCGGCGGTGCCGGTCATGCCGGACAGCTTGCTGTAGAGGCGGAAATAGTTCTGGTATGTGATGGAGGCGAGCGTCTGGTTCTCCTGCTGAATGGCCACGCCCTCCTTCGCTTCCACCGCCTGGTGCAGGCCCTCCGAACAGCGCCGGCACGGCATGGTGCGGCCGGTGAACTCGTCGACGATGACGATCTCGCCATCCTTCACCACGTAGTCGACGTCCTTCTGGAACAGCGCGTAGGCGCGGATCGCGGCATAAACGTGGTGCATGAGCTGGATGTTGGTCGCGCTGTACAGGCTGTCGCCGTCGGCCAGCAGGCCGCGCTCGACCATCAGGTGCTCGATTTTTTCGTGGCCGGCCTCGGTCAGGAATACCTGGCGGGCCTTCTCG
>JBJTVI010000479.1:0-6638 GCA_046081145.1 Rubrivivax sp. | reverse complement strand
GCACCCCCTTGCGGAACTCGATGAAGTGCACCTTGCCATCGCGCCGCACGGTCAGGCGCAGCCACTTGGACAGCGCGTTCACGCAGCTCACGCCCACACCATGCAGGCCGCCTGAAACCTTGTAGCTGTTCTGGTTGAACTTGCCCCCGGCGTGCAGCTCGGTGAGTGCGATCTCGGCTGCGCTGCGCTTGGGCTCGTGCTTGTCGTCCATCTTCACGCCCGTGGGGATGCCGCGGCCGTTGTCGATGACGGAGATCGAGTTGTCGGTGTGGATCGTGACGATGATGTCGTCGCAGTGGCCAGCCAGCGCCTCGTCGATGGAGTTGTCCACCACCTCGAAGACGAGGTGGTGCAACCCGGTGCCGTCGGAGGTGTCGCCGATGTACATGCCCGGGCGCTTGCGCACCGCCTCCAGGCCCTCGAGGATCTGGATGCTGGATTCGCCGTAGCCGGTGTCGGCAGGGGCAGGGGCGGGGGCCGGCGCGGCGGCTCGCTCTTGGGGTTCGCTCATGAAGGAAGGTCAGCTCCGGGCGAGTCCGCCCGTCAGGGGATGCCGCCTGGCCGGGCCGGCATCCGTTGCAAAGGGTAGGCGCCCTAGATGCGCATCGGCATCACGACGTACTTGAAGCCCGGCTGCGCCGGAGCGGTGATGAGGGCGCTGGCGCTGCTGTCCTGCAGTGCGAGGGTCACCATGTCCACGTCCATGTTGGCCAGCGCATCCATCAGGTACGTGACATTGAAGCCGATGTCGATCGTGTCGCCGGCATAGTCGATCTCGAGCTCCTCCGCAGCCTCCTCCTGCTCGGCATTGGTGGCACCGATACGCAGCAGACCGGGCTCGAAGTTCATGCGAACGCCCTTGAACTTCTCGCTCGTGAGGATGGCCGCGCGTTGCAGGCTTGCCAGAAGCGGCTCGCGCCCGAGGGTGACGTTGTTGCGGTGCGCCTTGGGGATCACGCGGTTGTAGTCGGGAAACTTGCCTTCCACGAGCTTGGTGACGAACTCCATCCCCGAGAAACTGAACTTGGCCTGGTTGTTGGCGAATCTCATTTCAAGGGGTGTCTCCTCGTCACGCAGCAGACGCTGCAGCTCGAGCACCGTCTTGCGCGGCAGGATCACCTCCTGGCGCGAGGGCATGTCACCCTCCAGGGTGGCCTGCGCCAGCGCCAGGCGGTGGCCGTCGGTGGCCACGAGCGTGAGCGTGCGGCCCTCGGCGATGAAGAGAATACCGTTGAGGTAGTAGCGGATGTCGTGCACCGCCATCGCGAAGTGCACCTGGTCGAGCAGGCCCTTGAGCACCCTTTGCGGCACGGCAAACACCGGCCCGAAATCCGGCGATTCGCTCACCAGCGGAAAGTCGTCGGGCGGCAGGGATTGCAGCGTGAAGCGGCTCTTGCCGCTATGCAGCGTGAGCTTGTTCTGCGCGGCCGAAAGCGAAACCACCTGATCGGCCGGAAGCGTCTTGAGGATGTCGATGAGCTTGCGCGCGCCCACCGTGGTGCTGAAGGTGGCCTCCTCGCCCCCGAGGTCGGCGTTCGTGCGCACCTGGATCTCCAGGTCGCTGCTCGTGAACTCCACGTTCCCGCCGTTCTTTCTCACCAGCACGTTGGCCAGGATCGGCAGCGTGTGCCGCCGCTCCACGATGCCGGCCACCGATTGCAGGGCGCCGAGCAGTTTTTCGTTGGCTGCCTTCAGGACGATCATGATGTGTATTCAATCCTTCAAGGGTGGTGGTCGTAGTAGGTGGCACGCCAACCTGTGGAGAACGTGATTTTCGCCTGATTTCTCAAAGGCTTAGGTGTCGGCCAAGGCTGTGGGCGCAAAGGGGTACGAAGGCACCGGGTTTTGGGGAGAAGTTGCCGATTGGGCAGCTGCCTGTGGATGAGTGGTGAGTTGTCCCGAAACGCTCCACAGGCTTGTCCTGAGGCTTTGCCGGGCCGGGCGACATCGGGCGGCGGCGGTCAGCCCTTGAGGGTTTGCTCGAGCACGTGCAGCTGCTGGTTGAGGTCGGTGTTCTTTCCACGCTCGGAGGCCACCTTGCGCACCGCGTGCAGCACGGTGGTGTGGTCCCTGCCGCCAAAGAGCTCGCCGATCTCGGGCAGGCTCTTCTTGGTGAGTTCCTTGGCCAGGTACATCGCCACCTGGCGAGGGTGGGCGATGCTGGCGGGCCGCTTCTTGGAGTACATGTCGGCCACCTTGATCTTGTAGAAATCGGCCACCGTCTTCTGGATGTTCTCCACCGAGATCTGCCGGTTCTGGATCGAGAGCAGGTCCCGCAGCGCCTCGCGGGCGAGCACGATGTTGACTTCCTTGTGGGAGAAGCGGGCGTAGGCGATCACCTTGCGCAGCGCCCCTTCGAGCTCGCGCACGTTGGCGCGCACGTTCTTGGCGACGAAGAAGGCCACGTCCTCGGGCATCTGCGCGCCTTCGGATTCAGCCTTGCGGATCAGGATGGCCACGCGCATCTCGAGCTCCGGCGGCTCGATGGCCACCGTGAGCCCGGCATCGAAGCGGCTCGTGAGCCGCTGGTCGATGTCCACCAGCCCCTTGGGGTAGGTGTCGCTCGTCATGATGATGTGCGCACGCTTGGCCAGCAGCGCCTCGAAGGTGTTGAAGAACTCCTCCTGGGTGCGCTCCTTGCCGGCGAAAAACTGCACGTCGTCGATGAGCAGCAGATCCAGCGAGTGGTACTTGGCCTTGAGATCGTCGAAGGTCTTTCTCTGGTAGTTCTTGACGACGTCGCTGATGAACTGCTCGGCGTGCAGGTAGAGCACCCGTGCGTCGGGCCGGTCAGCCAGCAGCGCATTGCCCACGGCCTGCACGAGGTGCGTCTTGCCCAGGCCCACGCCACCGTAGATGAACAGCGGGTTGTACATGACCCCCGGGGCGCCTGCCACGTGCAGCGCCGCCGTGCGGGCCATCTGGTTGGCGCGGCCCGGGACGAAGGTGTCGAAGGTGAAGGAAGCGTTGAGCCGGTGGGCCGTGGCGGCCGGTGCGGGGGAAGGCTGGCTCGAGCCGGGCCGAGCCGTGCCGGCAGCCGGCGCAGCGGGGGGGCTGGCGACGCTGCCTGCACCAGGCGCCCCGCTGGAGCCAGCGCCGGCGAAAGAGCCGGACCCGGAGCCGGAGCCCGCTCGGGGGGCCCCCGGCCGCGCGGAGATGCCCAGTTCCAGCCGCACCGGCTGTCCTGCCACCTCGCTGAGCACCTCCTCGATGCGCGTGGCGTATTGGGTCCGGATCCAGTCGAGCTTGAAGCGATTGGGCACGCGAAGCGCAACGACCAGCGCCTGCGCCTGGGGCGACTGCTCGGGCCCGGCTGCCTGGCTCACTTCGGGTTCGGGCAAGCCGCGTATCCAGGTATCGAACTGCTGCGCGGGTAGTTCCGCCTGCAGTCGGCTGCACCCCTGCTCCCACAGGGAGGCGCCATCCAGATTCATGTGGGTCATTGTGGACAAGTTATCTCGAATCGCCCGGCGCGCCCCCTCCTGGCGGCCCGTCGGAGACGAGGTTATCCACAATCCGAGCGCCGCCGTCAACGGCCATCGTGCCCGCCCGCGAGCCGCGAGTTGTCGTGCAAGTCTTTGAGGGCAAAGGCGTTTTTGCTATGATCCGCGGTTTCCCGGATTGCAGGGTCGTGCTGGAGGCTGTCGCCCCGGGCCCACATCCAACGACACCTGCGGAAGCGAGCACGCCATGGCCATGAAGCGCACCTACCAACCCTCCAAGACCCGTCGGGCCCGCACCCATGGCTTCCTGGTTCGCATGAAGACGCGGGGCGGCCGCGCCGTGATCAACGCCCGCCGCGCCAAGGGCCGCAAGCGGCTGGCGGTCTGAGGCACGCGCGCTCGCGCAGCCTCCCGGCCGGCCCTTCGGGCACTGCCAGTTCCCCCTCCTCTCCCGCGAACATGATCGGCCGTCTGCAGCAGGCCGCCGATTTCCAGCGGCTGCTCGAGGCGCCTGTGCGCAGGCGCAGCGCGCACTTTTGCGTGCACTTTCTTGCGGCCGAGCCCGCCATCCGCCTGGGCCGGGGCACAGCGGCTGCCGCAAACCAGTTATCCACAGCTTGCGAACCCATTCTGACGCCAGCTGTGGATAAGGTGGCTGTGCCGGATGCTGCCGCGCCTTCGGCTGCGCCGCGCGGGCGTTGGCTCGGGTGCGTGGTGCCCAAGCGCCACGCGCGCCGCTCCGTGACGCGCAGCCTGCTCAAGCGCCAGATGCGGGCAGCCGCCGAGCGGCACGCGACCGCCCTGGCCCCCGGGATGTGGCTGCTCAGGCTGCGCAGCGGTTTTCCCGTCAGCCAGTTTCCGTCGGCCAGCTCCGACGCCCTGCGCGCCGCGGCCCGCGCCGAGCTGGACGTGCTCTTTCAGGGCCGCCTCAGGGAGGCCGCGTGAACGCGCTCCTGGAAGTGCCGCGCCGGGTGCTCATGGCGCTGGTGCGGGGCTACCGCTTCTTCCTTTCGCCCTGGCTGGGCAGTGCCTGCCGCTTCGAGCCCACCTGATCGCGCTATGCGCTGGAGGCGCTCGAGCGCCACGGGGCGCTGGCCGGCTCGGCGCTGGCTGGCTCCCGCCTGCTGCGCTGCCACCCGTGGTGCGCGGGCGGCTGCGATGCAGTGCCCGAGGCGCCCCCGAGGCTGTTTGCCCACCTGGGCTTGGGTGCACGCGCCGCGACGGGGCTTGGCCCCGCCGCCGGGCCTGCCAGCCCGAACACGAACACGAACACGAACACGAACGGCCCGCTACCCGGGCCCACCCCGCCATGACCGATATGCGCCGCACCCTTTTGTGGGTGGTCTTCACGATGTCGCTCGTCCTGCTGTGGGACGCGTGGAACAAGCACACCGGCCAGCCGAGCATTTTCGGGGCGCCCCGGCCGGCGCCCAGTGTCTCGGCGCCTGCTGCCGGCGGCGCTGCACCGGCGGCGGTGCCGGGCACGCCGGCAGCTTCCACCAGCGCCCAGGCCGGCGGTGCAACCGTGCCGGGCCCCGCCGGCGTGCCCCAGCCGGCCGCGCCGGGGGTACCCCAGCCGGCCGCGCCAGGCGCACCGGCGCCGGCAGCCGGGGTGCCCGCCAACGCGCCCGTGGTGGCCCGCGAGACCGTCACCCTCACCACCGACCTCTTCAAGGCCACGGTGGATACGCTGGGCGGAACGATCACGCGGCTGGAGCTGCTCAAGTACACCGACCAGAACGATTCGACGAAGAACGTCGTCCTCTTCGATCAGAGCGCCAAGCGGCTGTATCTCTCGCAGACGGGCCTCATCACGAACCAGGCCGGGGTGCTGCTGCCCAATCACCTGACGCAGATGAAGGTGCTCAGCAGCGAGCGGACGCTCGCCGACGCTGCCCAGGAGCTCGTGCTCAAGCTCGAGTCTCCCGTGATCGACGGCCGGCGCCTGGTGAAGACCTACACCTTCAAGCGAGGCGATTACGTGGTGGGTGTGCGCCACGAGGTCTTCAACGAAGGCGCGGTGCCGGTGCAGCCGCAGCTCTACCTGCAGCTCGCGCGCGATGGCAACCCGCCCGAGGGCGAGAGCTCGTTCTACTTCACCTTCACCGGCCCGGCCCTCTACACCGAGACGGCCAAGTTCGCGAAGGTCGATTTCAAGGACATCGAGAAGGGCAAGGCCAGCCACGACAAGAGCGCCGACAACGGCTGGGTGGCGATGGTGCAGCACTACTTCGCCTCGGCCTGGCTCGTGCCCGACAAGACGCAGCGCGAGTTCCGGACCGCCAAGGTCTCGGACAACCACTACTCCATCGCGATGGTGGTGCCGCTGGGCGAGCTGGCGCCGGGCGCCAGCAAGGCCTTCGAATCGCGCCTGTTTGCCGGCCCGCAGGAGGAGAACAAGCTCGCCGCGCTGGCCCCCGGGCTGGAGCTCGTCAAGGACTACGGCTGGTTCACGGTGCTGGCCAAGCCGCTGTTCTGGCTGCTCGACAAGCTGCACGGAATGATCGGCAACTGGGGCTGGGCGATCGTGGCACTGGTCGTGCTGCTCAAGATCGCCTTCTACTGGCTCAACGCGAGTGCCTACAAGTCGATGGCCAAGATGAAGGCCATCAACCCGCGCGTGATGGAGATGCGCGAGCGCCTGAAGGACAAGCCCCAGCAGATGCAGCAGGAGATGATGCGCATCTACCGCGAGGAGAAGGTCAACCCGCTGGGCGGCTGCCTGCCCATCCTCGTGCAGATGCCTTTCTTCATCGCGCTGTACTGGGTGCTGCTCTCCAGCGTGGAGATGCGCCAGGCGCCGTGGATCGGCTGGATCGCCGACCTCGCCGCGAAGGACCCCTTGTTCATCCTGCCCCTGCTGATGACCGGCTCCACGCTGCTTCAGACCTGGCTCAACCCCACGCCGCCCGACCCCGTGCAGGCTAAGATGATGTGGATCATGCCGCTGGCGTTCTCCTTCATGTTCTTCTTCTTCCCCGCCGGCCTCGTGCTGTACTGGCTGACGAACAACATCCTGTCGATCGCGCAGCAGTGGTTCATCAACAAGCGGCTGGGCGTGCTGGGCAAGTAGCCCGGAGATGCCGCCTGCCGGGCGAAGACGCAGGCCAAGCCGTGAGATGCGTCACGCCCTGAAGACCTCACCCTGCGTGCAGGCGCTTGCTGTGGCCGGCGCACGGGTGCACCATGCACCCA
>JBJTVI010000478.1:0-5797 GCA_046081145.1 Rubrivivax sp. | reverse complement strand
GTGCTCGCGCATCCGCAGGCGCTGGCGCAGTGCCACGGCTGGCTCTCCCAGCACCTGCCGCAGGCCGAGCGGCGGCCGGTTGCCAGCAACGCCGAAGGCGCGCGCCTGGCGGCACTCGACCGGGAGCTCGCAGCCGTCGCGGGTGACCGCGCCGCCACCGAATTCGGCCTGCACGTGGCCGCTGCCGCGATCCAGGACGATGCGCACAACCGTACGCGCTTTGCCGTCGTGGCGCTGCCCGCGCAGCACCCGGCTCCACGCGCCAGCGGGCACGACTGCACGAGCCTCGTGGTGTCGGTGCACAACCGGCCCGGCGCCGTGCACGACATGCTCGTGCCGCTGAAGGTGCACGGCGTGTCCATGACGCGCTTCGAGTCGCGGCCGGCACGCTCCGGCCAGTGGGAGTATTACTTCTACATCGACCTGCAGGGCCACCCGGACGACCCGCGCGTGGCCGATGCCCTGGCGGAGCTTCGTACCACCTGCGCCTTCTTCAAGGTGCTGGGCGCCTACCCGGTCGACCCGCACTGAGCCCCGCGATGGTCGAGCAGCTCGGGGTCATCGGGTGCGGGCTCATGGGCGGGAGTTTTGCCCTCGCCCTGCGCCAGGCGGGGCAGGTTCGCCGCATCGTCGGCTACAGCCGCAGGCCCGAGTCGACCGAGCGTGCCCGAGGGCTCGGCGTGATCGATGAGGTCGCCGAGAGCCCGGCACAGGCCGCGGTTGGCAGCGATCTGGTGCTGCTGGCCGTGCCCGTGGCCTCCACCGGCCACACCCTGGCAGCCCTGCGCGAGGCCCTGGAGCCGCAGGCGTTGTGCATGGACGTGGGCAGCACGAAACAAGACGTCGTGGTGGCCGCCACGGCTGCGCTGGCCGGCCGCCTGAACCAGTTCGTGCCGGCGCATCCGATCGCCGGCTCGGAGCGCGCGGGCGTCGAACACGCGCAGGCCGGGTTGTACCGCGACCGGCTCGTCATCCTCACGCCCCAGCCCGGGCACGTCCCGCTTGCGGTGCAGCGCGCGCAACGGCTGTGGCAGGCCGTCGGGGCCCGCGTGCAGCAGATGGACCCGCAGGCGCACGACCGTGCCTTCGCGGCCGTGAGCCACCTGCCACACCTGCTGGCCTATGCCTTCTTCGAGTCGGTGGCCGGCCAGCCCGAGGGCCACGCCCTGCTCGAGCTCGCCGGCCCGGGCTTTCGTGACTTCACGCGCATCGCTGCGGGCGAGCCGCTGATGTGGCGCGACATTCTGCTGGCCAACCGCGAGGAAGTGCTCCGCCAGGCCGCGGCCTTCCGCGTGGCGCTCGACGGCCTGGAGGCCCTGATGAAGGCCGGTGACGGCGACGCGCTGCGCGCGCGGCTGGCCGGGATTGCGCAGCGCCGTGGCGCGTGGCAGATGCGCGGCGCCGATGAAGCCGGCGCTTGAGGCCGAACCCGGACGGACACCCTTGCCGATGTACGCGATCCCCTTCCTCGACATTCCCCCGTTGCGCGCCGCAGCAGGGACCGTGCGCCTGCCGGGCTCCAAGAGCATCTCCAACCGCGTGCTGCTGCTGGCCGGCCTGGCGGCGGGCACCACCGTCGTGCACGACCTGCTGGATTCGGACGACACGCGGGTGATGCTGCAGGCCCTGCGCGCCCTGGGCTGCGGGGTCGTGCAGCAGGGCACGAGCTGGCACGTCACGGGCCTGGGCGGCCGGCTGGCGGTGCGCCAGGCCCGGCTCTTTCTCGGCAACGCGGGCACCGCCATGCGGCCGCTGGCGGCTGCGCTGGCCCTGCTGGCGGCCACGCAGGGCGGCTCCTTCGAGCTCGCGGGGGTGGCGCGCATGCACGAGCGCCCGATCGGCGACCTCGTGGACGCCCTGCGCCAGCTTGGCGCCCAGGTGCAGGATCAGGGGCAGCCCGGCTACCCTCCGCTTCGGGTATCGGGCCCGGTGGAGGGGGCGCTGGCGCTGGAGCGGCCGATCCGCGTGCGCGGCGACGTGTCGAGCCAGTTCCTCACGGCCCTGCTGCTCTCTTTGCCGCTGGTGGCACAGGAGCAGGATGTGGTGATCGAGGTGCAGGGGGAGCTCATCTCCAAGCCCTATGTGGAAATCACGCTGAACATGCTGGCGCGATTCGACGTGCACGTGCGGCGCGAGGGCTACACCCGCTTCACGGTGCCCCGCGGCAGCCGCTACGCCTCGCCCGGGGAGATACACGTGGAGGGCGACGCCTCCTCGGCCTCCTACTTCGTCGCGCTCGGGGCGATCGCTACCGCACAGGGGCGCTGCGTGCGCATCGAAGGGGCGGGGCTGGCCTCGATCCAGGGCGACATCGCCTTCGTCGAGGCAGCGCGCGCCATGGGCGCGCACGTGGAAGGCGGCCCGAACTGGCTGGAGGTCTCGCGCGGGTGCTGGCCGCTTCGCGCGCTCGAACTCGACTGCAACGCCATCCCCGACGCCGCCATGACACTGGCGGTGATGGGCCTGTATGCGGACGGTCCGACGCGCCTGACGAACATCGCGAGCTGGCGCGTGAAGGAAACGGACCGCCTGGCGGCCATGGCCGCCGAGCTCCGCAAGGTAGGCGCCACGGTCGACGAGGGGCCGGACTGGCTGGAGGTGCAGCCCCCCACGGCCTGGCACGCGGCCACCTGGCACACCTACGACGACCACCGCATGGCGATGTGCGGCTCGCTGGCCGCCTTCAACGCGCTGGCGGGCGCCGCCCCGCCCGTGCCGCTGCGCATAGAGGAGCCGGGCTGCGTCGCGAAGACCTTTCCCGACTACTTCGAAACGCTGCTGGGCCTGGTGCAGGCCGATCCGGCCGATGTGCCGGTGATCGCGGTGGACGGTCCCTCGGCCTCGGGCAAGGGGACACTCGCGGCACGCCTGGCGCAGGCCCTGGGCTACGCGCAGCTCGATTCCGGCGCGATCTACCGCGCCGCCGGCGTGGCGGCGCAGCGCGCCGGCATCGATCTGGAGGATGCCGACGGGCTCGCGCGGCTGGCCGCCACGCTCGACCTGCGCTTCGAAGGCGAGCGCATCCTGCTCGGCGGGCAGGACGTGACCGAGGAGGTGCGCAGCGAGGCCGGTGGCCTCCTGGCCTCGCGCGTGTCGGCGCTGCCGGCGGTGCGCCAGGCGCTGCACGCGCTGCAACTGGGCTTTCGACGGCCCCCCGGCCTGGTGGCCGACGGGCGCGACATGGGCACCGTGGTGTTCCCCGAGGCGCGGCTCAAGGTGTTCCTGACGGCCAGCGCCGAGCAGCGTGCGCTCAGGCGGCATAAGCAATTGATTTCGAAGGGTATCTCGGCTAACATCGGCAGACTTCGCGCAGACCTCGAGTTGCGTGACGCGCGCGACCGCAATCGCAGCGCCGCACCGCTCCAGGCCGCGCAAGATGCGCTGGCGCTCGACAACTCCGCGCTCGACATCGACGAATCCGTCGATCGGGTGCTGGGTTGGTGGGCACAGCGCACGCCGTTTCGGGCCTAGGCCTGCTGCGGCGGTTTCCCGTCCACCGCACCTCCCTTCGGCCGGCAGGCCACCGGGTGCGGTGATGTGTCCCACCTCAACCCCGCAACACCCGTTGCACGAACTGCCGGCACCTGCACACGCTGCGCCCGCCGGCTCAGGAAATCACATGACCGAGATGCAGTCCGCCATGGGCGGAGAGTCCTTTGCCGCCCTCTTCGAGGAGTCGCTCAAGCGCAGCGAGATGCGCTCCGGCGAAGTCATCACCGCCGAGGTGGTGCGTATCGACTTCAACCACGTCGTCGTCAATGCCGGGCTCAAGAGCGAGTCCTACATCCCCGTGGAGGAGTTCCGCAACGACCAGGGGGAACTCGAGGTCCAGGTCGGCGACTATGTCTCGGTGGCCATCGACGCCGTGGAAAACGGCTACGGCGACACCATCCTCTCGCGTGACAAGGCCAAGCGCCTGGCCTCCTGGCTGGCGCTGGAGAACGCGCTGGAGTCGGGGGACTTCGTCACCGGCACGGTCAGCGGAAAGGTCAAGGGAGGCCTGACGGTGCTCGTCAACGGCATCCGCGCCTTCCTGCCGGGCTCGCTGCTCGACACCCGCCCCGTGAAGGACATGTCGCCCTTCGAGGGCAAGACGATGGAATTCAAGGTCATCAAGCTCGACCGCAAGCGCAACAACGTGGTGCTGTCGCGCCGTGCGGTGGTCGAGGCATCGATGGGCGAGGAGCGCGCCAAGCTGCTCGAGACGCTGACCGAAGGCGCGATCGTCAACGGCGTGGTGAAGAACATCACCGAGTACGGCGCCTTCGTCTACCTCGGCGGCATCGACGGCCTGCTGCACATCACCGACATGGCCTGGCGCCGCGTGCGCCACCCCACCGAGGTGGTGCAGGTCGGCCAGGAGCTCACCGCCAAGGTGCTCAAGTTCGACGCCGAGAAGAACCGCGTCAGCCTGGGCCTCAAGCAGCTCGGCGACGACCCGTGGATGGGCGTGTCGCGCCGCTACCCGACGGGCACGCGGCTGTTCGGCAAGGTCACCAACATCGCCGACTACGGCGCGTTCGTGGAGATCGAGCCGGGCATCGAGGGCCTGGTGCACGTCTCGGAAATGGACTGGACCAACAAGAACGTGGCCCCCTCCAAGGTCGTGACGCTCGGCGAGGAGGTCGAGGTCATGGTGCTGGAGATCGACGAGGACAAGCGCCGCATCAGCCTGGGCATGAAGCAATGCAAGGCCAACCCGTGGGAGGAGTTCAGCTCCAACGTCAAGCGGGGCGACCGCGTCAAGGGCCCGGTCAAGTCGATCACCGACTTCGGCGTGTTCATCGGCCTGGCGCAGGGCATCGACGGCCTGGTGCACCTGTCGGACCTCTCCTGGAACGAGCCGGGCGAGGCGGCGGTGCGCAACTACCGCAAGGGCCAGGAGGTCGAGGCCATCGTGCTGGCCGTGGACGTGGAGCGCGAGCGCATCTCCCTGGGCATCAAGCAGCTCGACACCGACCCCTTCACCAGCTTCACCACCATCCATGACCGCGGCGTGATCGTGCCGGGCAAGGTCAAGACGGTGGACGTGCGCGGCGCCGAGATCCAGCTCAACGGCGACGTGACCGGCTACCTGCGCGCCAGCGAGATCAGCCGCGATCGCGTCGAGGACGCGCGCAACGTCATCAAGGAAGGCGACGAGCTGTCGGTGATGATCATCAACATCGATCGCAAGACGCGCTCCATCCAGGTCTCGCTCAAGGCCAAGGACGCCGCCGACCAGCAGGAGGCCATGCAGCGCCTGTCGGCCAGCAACGAGCGCGAGAGCGCGGGCACGACGAGCCTTGGGGCGCTCTTGCGTGCCAAGCTCGACAGCGGCCAGGGCGGCAACGGCTGAGCCGGAAATGACGCGCTCGGATCTCGTCACGCGGCTGGCCGAGCGCTTTGCCCAGCTCACGCAGCGGGACGCCGAGTTCGCCGTCAAGACGATGCTCGATGCGATGTCCGACGCGCTCGCGCGCGGGCACCGCATCGAGATCCGGGGCTTCGGCAGCTTCTCCATCAGCCGGCGCCCGCCGCGCATGGGGCGCAACCCGCGCAGCGGTGCGCAGGTGGTGATCCCGGAGCGGCTGGTGCCGCACTTCAAACCCGGCAAGGCGCTGCGCGAGGCCGTGGACGAGGCGCCGCGCACGCGGCCAGACGTCGCCGCGTGATAGGCTTTCCGCCATGCGCATCCTCGTGTGGCTGGCGCGGGCCTTCGTCTTCTTCCCGCTCTTTGCCTTTGCGCTGAACAACCAGCAGCCGGTGGCGGTGCGCTTTTTCGTCGGGGTCGACTGGAGCGCCCCCGCTGTGATCG
>JBJTVI010000477.1:0-8431 GCA_046081145.1 Rubrivivax sp. | reverse complement strand
CCGCCGCACTTCTGGGCGCTAGCCCTGTACCGCACGGAGGATTACCGCCGCTCCGGGCTGCCGATGCTGCCCGTCACGCACGGCCCGGCCTTCACGCAGCTGCAGGTGCTGCTCTACACGCTCGTGCTCTTTGCCGCCACGCTGCTGCCCTTCATCTTCCTGATGAGCGGCTGGATCTACCTGCTCAGTGCGGTCGTGCTGGGGCTGGGCTTCATCGGCTACGCGTTCCGCTTGTGGCGCCACTACAGCGATGCGCTGGCGCGCCAGACCTTCCGCTTCTCGATCTGGCACCTCTCGCTGCTCTTTGCCGCGCTGCTGGTGGACCATTACCTCGGCCCGCCGCTGGCGGCCTGGCTGGGCTGAGGCGCCCGGGCATGGGCATCCCCAGGCGCGGGGCCCTCGCCGCCCTGGCCGCGGCCACCAGCGGCGCAGCGCTGCTGGGCGGCTGCGACCGCCTGGGCCTCGGACCCGGGCAGCCCGCGTTCCAGGGCATCGACATCACGGGCGCGAGCTACGCCAGCGCGTTCTCGCTGCCCGATTCGGAAGGCCGGGTGCGCACGCTGGCCGAGTTCAGCGGCAAGGTGGTGGTCGTCTTCTTCGGCTTCACCCAGTGCCCCGACGTATGCCCGACGACGCTGGCCGAACTGGCCGCGGCCAAGCGCGAGCTCGGCACCGAGGGCGCCCGCGTGCAGGGCATCTTCATCACGGTCGACCCCGCGCGCGACACGCCCGAGGTGCTGCGCGCCTATGTGGCAGCCTTCGATGCAGGCTTCGTGGCGCTGCGCGGCAACGACGAGCAGACGCTGGCCACCGCCAAGGCCTTCAAGGTCTACTTCAACAAGGTCCCCGGGCGCACGCCCGAGAGCTACACCATCGACCACACGGCCGGTTCCTACATCTTCGACGCCAAGGGCCGGGTGCGCCTCTTCACCCGCCACGGCGCCGGGCAGGCCGCGCTCGTGTCGGATCTCCGGCGCCTGCTGGCGCAGGGGTAGGGGGTAATGGCGTCAGAGGCGGCTCAGGCCGCCTCGAGCCGTCAGAGGCGGCTCAGGCCGCCTCGAGCCGTCAGAGGCGGCTCAGGCCGCCTCGAGCGCCTTGCGCATCTTCTTGAGCGCCGCCACCTTGATCTGGCGGATGCGCTCGGCGCTCACGCCGTACTCGGCAGCCAGCTCGTGCAGCGTCATGCCGCCGCTGGCATCGTCGTTAACCTTGAGCCAGCGCTCCTCGACGATGCGCCGGCTGCGCGCGTCGAGCACCTCCAGCGCGCGGCCGATGCCGTCGCCGGCCATCCAGTCGCGCTGGCGTGCCTCGAGCGCGCGGGTGGGCTCGTGGCGCTCGTCGGCGAGGTAGGCGATGGGCGCGAACTCCTCCTCGCCCTCCTCGCCGGGGGCTTCGAGCGCGAGGTCGCCGCCCGTCAGGCGCGTCTCCATCTCGACGACTTCCTCGGGCTTCACGTTGAGCTCGCGCGCCACCACGTGCACCTCGGCGGGGGTGAGCGTGCTGCGGTGCGTCTGGCCGTCTGCGGCGTCGGCCTTGAAGCCCTGCTTCATCGAGCGCAGGTTGAAGAAGAGCTTGCGCTGCGCCTTGGTGGTGGCCACCTTCACCATGCGCCAGTTGCGCAGGATGTACTCGTGGATCTCGGCCTTGATCCAGTGCACCGCGTAGCTCACCAGGCGCACGCCCTGGCCGGGGTCGAAGCGCTTGACGGCCTTCATCAGGCCGACGTTGCCCTCCTGGATCAGATCCCCCTGGGGAAGGCCGTAGCCGAGGTACTGGCGGGAGATTGACACCACGAGCCGCAGGTGCGACATCACCAGGCGCCCGGCGGCTTCGAGGTCGCCGCTGTCGTGCAGGCGGCGGGCGAGATCGCCCTCCTCCTGGGGGGTGAGCATCGGCAGCCGGTTCACGGCGCTGATGTAGGCATCCAGGTTGCCCAGCGAGGGCACCAGCGACCAGGGGTCGCGAACGGCAAGAGCGGTGGTGGCAGCAGCGTTCATACCCGACTTGGAGTAAACCCTGAGCAGGAAGTTCCGTGAATGTTAGCACTCCCAGGTGGAGAGTGCTAACGCCCAGGCGTGCACCCGCGCACGCTTCATCCGGCCTTCGGGTTCTGGAGCCAGAGATTGAGCGATTCCACCTGGGCGACCGACAGGCCAATCGCCGGGCTGCAGCGGATCAGCTCGCTGCAGGCATCGGGGTAGTCAAGGGGGTCGCTATCCAGAGCCCGCCAATCGGTTACGGGATTGGCGCGAAGCCAGTTCTGGATTTCCTTGAACCGCTTGTAAAGCGCGCCGGATTCCTGAGTGGTACGGCCGACCACGAGGCTACGCAGGCCAGCGGGGAATACCGCCTTCGTGCGTTCAAGATCTGAGGCAAAGTCCCAGCACGAGAGCAAGACCAGATCGACTTGAGCTTGCCCTACGGTCCGTTCCAGCAGCGGCATGCGCCAGAGGAACTCCGCCACCTTTGCGTTGTGATGGTGCATCACTCCGTCCAGGCCCAGGAAGAGCACTTTTCGGCCTGTTGTTGGCATGGTTGGCTTCCCCCTGATCGGCAAGTGCGAGACACACTCCCAGCCTCTGTGATCATTGTGGGCCCTGGCCAGCCGCATTGGGGGAGGAATTTGCGGGCGTATCGCGTTCAATTCCCCGAAAACGAGGGTGTAACGCTTCTCGTGGGCCGCATGGGACGCCAGCCGGCCAACACCCGTTTGCCGCCCACTGCGCCCATGCGCTTGGCATGCGCCGGTCATGCGCCTCACCCCGGCGCCGCATAGGCCGCGCTTGCGGCTATCGTTGGCGCCTGCCGAGCCGAGGAACCCATGACACCCACCGCCACCCCCGCCGCCGCTCCCGCTGTTCTTCAAAGCCTGATTGCCGGCCGCTGGGTCGGCGCGAGCGGATCGACTGAACTGGCCAGCGCCATCGACGGCTCCTGCGTCGCCCTGACCCACGCCGAGCCGATCGACTTTGCCGAGGCCGTGCACCACGCCCACCGCACCGGCGTGCCGGCGCTGCTGGGGCTGGATTTCCAGCAGCGCGCCGCACGCCTGAAGGCGCTGGCAGGCTACCTGCTGCAGCACAAGGAGGCGCTCTACACGCTCTCGCGCCACACCGGCGCCACCCGCGCCGACAGTTGGGTCGACATCGAAGGCGGCGCCGGCACGCTCTTCGCCTATGCCAGCGTCGGGGCCGCGGAGCTCCCCTCGGGCAACGTCGTGCACGAGGGGCCCGTGGTGCCGCTGGGCAAGGGCGGGGGCTTTGCGGGCACCCACATCCTCGTGCCGCGCGCAGGCGTGGCCGTTCACATCAACGCCTTCAACTTCCCCATCTGGGGCCTGCTCGAGAAGTTCGCGCCCTGCTTTCTGGCGGGCATGCCCTGCATCGCCAAGCCTGCCACTGCCACGAGCTTTCTCACCGAGGCACTCGTGCGGCTGCTGCAGGGCTCGGGCCTGCTGCCCCCGGGCAGCCTGCAGCTCGTCATCGGCAGCACCGGCAACCTGCTCGATTGCCTCTCCGAGGCCGACATGGTCACCTTCACCGGCTCGGCCGACACCGCCTCGCGCCTGCGCGTGCACCCCAACCTCGTGGCGCGCTCGATTCCCTTCAATGCCGAGGCCGATTCGCTCAACTGCGCCCTGCTGGCTCCCGAGGTCGGGCCCGACGACGAGGAGTTCGAGCTCTTCGTGCGCGAGGTGGTGCGCGAGATGACGGCCAAGGCGGGACAGAAGTGCACCGCCATCCGGCGCGCGATCGTGCCGCGGCGCCACCTCGATGCCGCGGCAGCCCGCATCGCCGCGCGGCTGGCGCAGGTGGTGGTGGGCGACCCCGCGGTGGAGGGCGTGAAGATGGGCGCACTGGCCTCGCGCGCCCAGCAGGCCGATGTGGCTGCGCGCGTGGCCGAGCTGGCCACGGGCAACGAGGTGGTGTGCGGTGCGGGCTCGGCCACGGCCGGCACCTTCGCGCCGCTGGGCCAGCGGGTGGGGCAGGGCGCCTTCTTTCCGCCCACGCTGCTGGTGTGCCGCGACCCGGCCGCGCGCCCGGCGGTGCACGAGGTCGAGGCCTTCGGCCCGGTGAGCACGCTGCTGCCCTACGACGATCTCGAAGAGGCCATCGCCCTGGCCGCGCGCGGCCGGGGCAGCCTCGTCTCCACCCTCGTCACGCGCGAGCCTGCGGTGGCTGCGCGCGTGGTACCGGCCGCCGCCGCCTGGCACGGCCGCATCCACATCCTGGACCGCGAGGCCGCCGCCGAATCCACCGGGCACGGCTCGCCGCTGCCCGTGCTCAAGCACGGCGGGCCCGGGCGCGCCGGTGGCGGCGAGGAACTCGGCGGCGTGCGCGCCGTGCACCACTGCCTGCAGCGCACCGCCGTGCAGGGCTCGCCCACGATGCTCGCGGCCGTCACGGGCGAATACGTGCGCGGGGCCCGGGTGCAGGAGGAGGCACTGCACCCCTTTCGCAAGCACTACGACGAGCTGGCCATCGGCGACTCGCTGCTCACGCACCGGCGCACCGTCTCGGAGGCCGACATCGTCGCCTTCGGCGGCATATCGGGCGACTACTTCTACATGCACTTCGACGAGATCGCCGCGCGCGAGAGCCCGTTCGGCAAGCGCATCGCGCACGGCTACTTCGTGCTCTCGGCGGCTGCGGGCCTCTTCGTCTCGCCCGCCAAGGGCCCGGTGCTGGCCAACTACGGCCTGGACACGCTGCGCTTCGTCAAGCCCGTGGGCATCGGCGACACCATCCAGGCTCGGCTGACCTGCAAGAGAAAGATCGACAAGCCCCCGCGCAAGGACCAGCCCGCGCAGGGCGTGGTGGCCTGGGATGTGCAGGTGACGAACCAGGCAGGCGAGCTCGTGGCGAGCTACGACATCCTCACCCTGGTGCTCAAGCGGCCGGCGGCCTGATCCTCGTCGCCGCGGGGCCGGGCCTGTCGCGTGGCGTGCCGCTCAGTTGAACAGGAAGTTCATCACGTCCCCGTCGCGCACCACGTACTCCTTGCCTTCGGCGCGCATCTTGCCGGCGTCCTTGGCGCCTTGCTCGCCCTTGCAGGCGATGTAGTCGTCGAAGGCAATCGTCTGGGCGCGGATGAAGCCGCGCTCGAAGTCGGTGTGGATCACGCCGGCGGCCTGCGGGGCGGTGTCGCCGACGTGGATCGTCCAGGCGCGCACCTCCTTCACGCCGGCCGTGAAGTAGGTCTGCAGCCCCAGCAGCTTGAAGGCGGCGCGGATCAGCCGGTTCAGGCCCGGTTCACTCTGGCCCATCTCCTGCAGGAAGAGCAGCCGGTCCGCGTCGTCCATGTCCGCCAGCTCGGCCTCGGTCTTGGCGCAGATGGCCACCACCGGGGCGTTCTGCCGCGCGGCGTACTCGTTGAGCCGCTGCAGGAAGGGGTTGTTCTCGAACCCGTCCTCGGCCACGTTGCCCACGAACATCGCCGGCTTGGCCGTGATCAGGCACAGGGGCTTGAGCACCACGCGCTCTTCCTTGCTGAAGTCGATGCTGCGCACGGGCTCGCCCTGGTTGAGCGCGGCTTCGCACTTCCTGAGCACATCCACCAGGCGCTGCGCCTCCTTGTCGCCGCCCGCTTTGGCCACCTTGGTGTGCCGCACGAGCGCCTTCTCCACGGTGGCCAGGTCGGCCAGGCACAGCTCGGTCTGGATCACCTCGATGTCGGAGACCGGGTCCACCTTGCCCGCCACGTGGATCACGTTGGGGTCCTCGAAGCAGCGCACCACGTTGACGATCGCATCGGTCTCGCGGATGTGGCTGAGGAACTGGTTGCCGAGCCCCTCTCCCTGGCTCGCGCCGGCCACCAGGCCCGCGATGTCGACGAACTCGACGATGGCTGGCACCACGCGCTCGGGCTGGACGATGGCCGCCAGTTGCGCCAGCCGTGGGTCGGGCAGCTCCACCACGCCCACGTTGGGCTCGATGGTGCAGAAGGGGTAGTTCTCGGCGGCGATGCCGGCTTTCGTCAGGGCGTTGAAGAGAGTCGACTTGCCGACGTTGGGCAGGCCGACGATGCCGCACTGGAGACTCATGGGACAGGTGCTTTCTACAACGAGGCACGCACGCGCGCGCCCACGGCCAGGGTGTGGTCCACGCCCGAGACGATCACCGCGTTCATGCCGAAGGTGAGGCCGCCCTTCATGCGCGCATCGGCGCGGTAGCCGGCCAGGGTCTGCGCCACCGTCTGCCCGCGCTCGGCCGTGGCGGGCTCGATGTCGGGTATCGAGCAGCGCACGCAGGGCTTGACGGGCTTGAGCACAACCGGCCCCTCGGGCGCGTCGATACGCAGGGTGTCGATCATGTCCTCGTCGTGCGGGTGGGTCAGGCCGTCGAGCACGAGGTTGGGGCGAAAGCGCGCCATCGTCACCGCGGCGTGGCCCGCCGCGACGAGGCGCCGGTTGAGTTCGGCCAGCGAGGCGGTGGAGGCCACGAGCAGCGGGAACCCGTCGGCAAACACCGTGGGGGCCTCGAGCTCGCCCGTCCAGCGCCGCTCGGCCAGGCGCGTGCGCCCCTCCAGGTCGAAGCGCACCAGGCGCAGGCCGCGCAGGCCCAGGAAATCGCTGAACCACTGGGCAGCCAGATCGCCCATGTCACAGGCGTCCACCTCGTCGTCCCACACGCGCACGCGGCAGCGCGCCTCCACGCGGTCGAGCCACACGTGCAGGGCCAGCATGCCCGGGGCGCGCAGCACGATGTCGGTGTCGCGCAGCGCCGGCTGCACGAGCGCCATGCGCGGCAACTCGCGCTGCGTGAGCATCTCGCCGTGGGCATCCACCACCATCCACTCGCGGTCCAGGTCGAGCCCGGTCTCGATGAGCGCGCGCTCGCGCAGCTCGATGCCGGCGCAGCTCTTGATCGGGTGCACGAAGAGCTGCGAGAGGGTGCAGGCAAAGTCGCTCATGGTGGGGCGCGATTGTGCCTGCGGCGGCGCGGCGCGGGGGCGCTGCCTACAATCCGGCGGTGACGAGCGAGCGATTCGACGTGTGCATCCGCGGCGGCGGGGCGGTGGGCATGAGCCTGGCGCTTGCCCTGTCGCGCCAGGGCCTTTCCATCGCCTGGCAGGCGCGCGCGCACAGCAGCAGCGCGCCGGATGTGCGCACCTACGCACTGAACGCACGTGCGGTGGAGCTGCTGCAGTCGCTCAAGGTCTGGCAGGCGCTGCCCGCCGATGCCCGCACGCCCGTGCACGACATGCGCATCCAGGGCGATGCCCCGGGTGCGGTGCTGCGCTTTTCGGCCTACGAGCAGGCCTGCGAGGAGCTGGCCTGGATCGTGGATGCCGCCGAGCTCGAGGGCGTGCTCGAGCGCGCCGTGGGCTTTGCCCCGCACGTCACCCGCCTGGCCCCCGAGGAGCCGGCCGCCGCTGCGTTGCTGGCGCTGTGCGATGGCCGCGATTCCGCCAGCCGGGCCGAGCGCGGCGTGCGGGTGGACACCCGGCCCTATGGCCAGCAGGCCGTGGCGGCCCGGCTCGTGGGCGATGCGCCGCACCTGGGCCTGGCGCGGCAGTGGTTTCGTGCGCCCGATGTGCTGGCGCTGCTGCCCTTCGATCGGCCCGAGCCCGGCTGCTCCTGGGGCCTCGTGTGGTCGCTGCCCGAGGCCCGCGCGCAGGAACTGATGGCCCTGCAGGAGCCCGCCTTCGAGCAGGCGCTTGACGCCGCCACGGGCGGCGCCGCCGGCGCGCTGCGGCTGGCGGGCCCGCGCGCGGCCTGGCCGCTCGTGCTCACGCGCTGCGAGCCCGTGTGCGGGCCGGGCTGGGTGCTGCTGGGCGACGCCGCCCACGTGGTGCACCCGCTGGCCGGCCAGGGCCTGAACCTGGGGCTGGCCGACGTGCAGTCGCTCTCGGGCGTGCTGGCCGCGCGCGAGCCCTGGCGCTCCCCGGGCGACCCTGTCGTGCTGCGCCGCCACGCCCGCGAGCGCTGGCTGCCCACGCGCGCCATGGGCGGGCTCACCGATGCGCTGCTGCACCTCTTCGCGCACGAGGCGCCGCTCGTGAAGGCGCTGCGCAACCAGGGCCTGGCCGGGCTCGACAGGCTGAGCCCGCTCAAGCGGCTGCTCGCGCAGCGCGCCTTGCGCTCGTAGCGGCGCGGTGGCGCTCCCTACAATGCGTGCCATGAGGTTCACCCTGACCGCCTGCGCGCTGTGGCTCACGCTGGCCGCCACCCCCGCCTTCGCCCAGGAGGCCGCCATCCGCAAGAACCTGCCGGAGCGGCTGCCCAACCTGCCGAAGATCGATGAGGTGACGAAGACGCCTATCCCCGGCCTTTGGGAGGTGCGCATCGGCTCGGAGATTTTCTACACCGACGAGCAGGGCCAGTTCCTCGTGCAAGGCGAGATGATCGACCTGCGCGCACGCGCCAACCTCACGCGCCAGCGCCTGGACAAGCTCGCGGCCTTCGACTTCGACAAGCTGCCGCTGAAGG
>JBJTVI010000476.1:0-8455 GCA_046081145.1 Rubrivivax sp. | reverse complement strand
GTGTCGCCGTGGCGCAGGTACTCGACATCGTGGACGTCGATCTCGTGCAGGGGGCTGGAGTCTTCCATCTTCAGTCCAGGATGCCGGCCAGCAGCTCCGGGCCCGGCTCGATCTCGCCACGCTCGATGCGGCCGATGAGCGCATTCACGCGCCGGTGCAGCGTCACATCCACCCCCACCTCCGCGCCGCGCCGCGCCACCATGCCGTTGATGTCCTCGGTCTCCGTGCGCCGCCCCTTGAGCACGTCCTGGCCCATCGAGGGGCGCTGGGCATCGCTGCGTGCGGTGGCCACCGCCATGATCTGTCGCGTGAGGGCCTGCAGGGCTTGCTCGTCGTCCTCGGCGCGGGCGAGCAGCTCCAGGTCGAGCCCACCCACGGGTTCAAGGGCTAGCCCGAGCGCGCGGCCCACGCGCACGGCCGAGCTGCCCAGGCGGATCGACAGCGTGCGCGCGATGTCGTGCGTGTCGCGCTGGCGGCCGGTCATGCCGGTGAAGGCGCAGGGCCCGTTGCGCATCGCGTTGATCGTGAGCTTCGACCAGCGCTCGCCCCACAGGTTACCCGTCACCTTGCAGGTGTCGCCCAGGGCCAGCAGCGTGGCGATGCGCTCGGCGCGCGGCGTCGGCTGGCCGTGGGCTTCGCCCACGCGCATGCCCGGCTTGTCGGCGTCGCCCAGGGGCGAGTGGCGCACGATGCGTCCGGGCGCGACGAGCTCGGCGGCCAGCGCGCTCACCGACACGCCCAGGGTGCGCGGCCAGCCCACGACACCCGCGATGGCCGGCTCGTTGATGCTGTTCTGCAGGGACACCACGCAGGCCGTGGGTGCGAGGAAGGGCGCCACGAGCTGCGTGGCCCACACCGTGTCGTAGGACTTCACGGCGATGAAGACGATGTCGAAGGCGGGCTCGCGCACGAGTTGCTGCACCTCGTGCACGTGCAGCGCGCGCACCGACGTGTGCACCGAGCCGGCGGCCGACATGGCCTGCACCGACAGGCCTTCGCGGCGCATGGCCTGCACGTGCTCGGCCCAGGCCTCCACGAGCACCACGTCCACCCCGGCGCGCGCCATGTGGGCGCCCACGTAGCCGCCTACCGCGCCCGCCCCGACGATGCACACTCGGCTCACCGCCTCACACTCCACGCTGCCCGGCCATGGTTCAGGCCTCGCTGCGCAGGGGCGCCCAGGCGAAGTCGCCTGCGGGGCCTCGCGCCTGCACGGCTGCGCAGGCCCGTGGCGGCACGCCCGAGGCCTGGAGCACCTCCGTTGTGTCCGCGCCGAGTTCCGGCGGGGGTGGCCGATGCCCAGGAAGCGCCGCCCGGGCCGTTGTCCAGGGGAAGCGCGGCACTTCGAAATCGAGCCCCCTGAAGCGCACCGGTTCGAGCTTGCCGGGCGCGCGTGCTTGCGGGGCCTCGAGCACCCGCTCCAGCGGCAGCACCTCGGTGCAGCCCACGCCGGCGGCCTTCAGCCGCGCGGCTGTCTCCTCCAGCGGTCGCGCGCGCACGGCCTCGCGCACGAGCGCCTCGACCTGCTCGCGTGCCTTCTTGCGCTGGCGCAGTGTGCCCAGCGCGGGGTCGGCCGCCTGCGCCAGGCCTAGGGCCTGGCCGAACCTTGCCCAGTGGGCGTCGCTGAGCATCACCAGGTACAGCCAGCGACCCTCGGCGGTCTCGTAGGCGCCGTAGCCGGGCATGCTGAACTCGCCGTGGGGCTCGCGCTCGGGCCGGCCCAGCAGTTGGCGCTTGAGCTGCACGCCCACGAGGTCGCGCGCCGCCACGTGCAGGCCGGTTTCGTACAGGCCCACTTCCACCGGCGCGGGCGTGCGGCCCTGGGCGGCCTGCAGCATGGCTGCGAGCATGCCGATGACGGCGTAGGCGCCGGCGAACTGGTCGTGGTAGGAGGGGCCCAGCCGGCTTGGGCGGCCGTCGATGCGGTGGGCCTCCATCACGCCCGTGGCAGCCTCGGCCGCCGGGTTGGAGGCAAGCTCGTCGGCCTGAGGCCCCTCGCCGTAGCCCCGGATGTGGCAGTAGATGAGGCGGGGATTGGCGGCCACGCAATCCTCACGCGTGAGCCCGAGCTTGCGCGCGGCCTGGGGGGCAAGGTTGTGAACGAAGGCGTCCGCGCGGCCGAGCAGCTGCCCGAAGGCGTCGCGGCCGGCCGGGCTGGCCAGGTCGATGCAGGCACTCTTCTTGCCGTGGCTGTAGGCGATGAAGGTGCCACTGGGCCCGCCGCGAACCAGCGAGCGCGTGGGGTCGCCCTGGGGCGGCTCCACCTTGATCACCTCCGCGCCGAGCTGGCCCAGGATGTGGGCGGCAAAGGGGGCCGCGAGCATGGTGCCCATCTCGATGACGAGGCGACCGCTCAGCGGCAGATCGGGCAGGCCGGGGGGGTCAGCTTGCTGCGGCATAAGATGCATTCTATTGGGCCTCTTTGGGGGGATTGGGGCGGCAATCTTCCAGGTAAGCCCGAATCTCAGGGCCTCCATAGGAAAATAGAATGCATTCTATGGAGACGGTGAACGGGCCAGGCCGAAGCCTGTGGAGGGTCATGGAGGGCGCCGGGTGAGCGAAGTCGACGCGCAATGGATCGGCCGGGAGGAGGTGCGCTCCGAGCGGATCGCGGCGTGGACGGTGCAGGCGATGGCCGCCACGCTGGGCCTGCCGCAGGCGCCGGCCCCAGGCCAGCCGCTGCCGCCGGGCTGGCACTGGCTGTTCTTCAACCCGGTGGTGTCCCGCGAGGGGCTCGGGCCCGATGGCCACCCGCGGCGAGGGGGGTTCCTGCCGCCCATCGAACTGCCGCGGCGGATGTGGGCAGGCAGCCGGCTGCGCTACCGGGGCGAGCTGCCCGTGGAGTCGGTGGCCGAGCGCACGAGCCGCATCGCGCGTATCGAGCGCAAGTCGGGCCGGCGTGGCGCGCTGTGCTTCGTCACCGTCGAGCACACGGTGCGTGCGCAGGGCGACATCTGCCTGGTCGAGGAGCAGGACATCGTCTACCGCGAGGCCGGCCCGCCGGGTGCAGCCGCTCCTGCCCCCGCCGCACAGCGCCCCGGCAGCCCGGCCGAGTGGGGACGCAGCGTCGAGACGGACACGACGCTGCTGTTTCGCTATTCGGCGCTGACCTTCAACGGCCACCGCATCCACTACGACGCCGACTACGCGCGGCAGGTGGAGGGCTACCCGGGCCTGGTCATGCATGGCCCGCTGACCGCCACGCTGCTGCAGCAGCTGGCCGTGGAACACGCCGGCGGTCGCGCATTGGCCGGCTTCGAGTTCCGCGGCGTGAGCCCGCTCATCTGCGGCCGGCCGCTGCGCCTGGAGGGTTGCCGCGCGGGCGAGCACACGATGTCGCTGTGGGCCTGCGGGCCCGACGGCGAGCTGGCCATGACCGCCAGCGCGACGCTGCGCTGAGGCCAGGCCGGCCCCGGCATTCCCAGGCCTGCTGCCGCCCTGTCCGATGCCACCCCAACCCATGCCGCCCCAACCCATGCCACCCCAACCCATGCCACCCCACCCCAGCGGAGCGGCGCGTCTGGACGGCCAGGTCGCCTTCATCACCGGCGCGGCTGGTGGAATGGGCCGCGCCATTGCCGTGGCGCTGCAGGGCGCAGGCGCGCGCGTCGTGGGTACCGACATGCACGCCCACGCCGATCTGGGCGCAGGGATCGCCTACTGGGCCTGCGACGTGACCTCGCGCGCGCAGACCGAGCGGGTTATCGACGCCGTGCTGGCCGAGCACGGGCGCATCGACGTGCTGGTTCTGTGCGCGGGCGTGATAGCCCGCACCCCGCTGGCCGACAGCACCGACCCGGAGTGGGAGTCGATGCTCTCGGTCAACGTGATGGGGGTGGTGAACCCCGCGCGCAAGCTCTTCCCGCTGATGTGCGCGCAGGGCTTCGGCAAGATCCTGGCCGCAGGCTCCATCGCGGCCAAGAACGGGGGCGTGGCCTCCGGGCCGGCCTACGTGGCCTCCAAGGCGGCGGTGCACGGCATGGTGCGTTGGATAGCCAAGGCCGGCGCGCCGCACGGCGTGTACGCCAACACGCTCGCCCCGGGCCCGGTGGAGACGGCGATGTGGGCGCAGGTGACGGGCCAGACGGGTGCCCCGGCAGCCCGGGCCACGGTGCCCCTGGGGCGCTACGGCAGTGCGGAGGACATCGCGCAGGCTGCGCTCTTCCTGTGCTCGCCTGCCTCCAACTGGATCACCGGCACGTCGCTGGACATCAGCGGCGGCATGTGGATGGACTGACCGGGAGGAGAAGCTGAGCATGGATGCGAACGGCCAGCCTGTCATCGGATTCGTCGGCATCGGCGCCATCGGCGGCCCGATGTGCCGCAACCTGGCGCTCAAGCACGGCGGCGAGCTCTGGGCGCATGACCTGAACCCGGCGGCCTGGGAGGGGCTGGAGGGTACGCCTGCGCGGCGCGCTGCCAGCCTCGCGCAGATGGCGCGGGCCTGCGACATCGTGTTCCTCTCCCTGCCTGGCGGCCCGCAGGTGGAGCAGGTGTGCCTGGGCACTGGCGGCCTGGCCGACGGGCCGCGCCGGCCGCAGCTGGTGGTGGACCTGAGCACGACCACGGTGGCCACGGCACGGACGGTAGCCGCGCGGCTGGCCGATCTGGGGGTGGGCTTTGCCGACGCCCCCGTGGCGCGCACGCGCGAGGCGGCGCGGCGCGGCGAGCTCAGCATCATGGTCGGGGCGGAAGTGGAGGTCTTTGCCCGCATCGAGCCGCTGCTGCGCCACCTGGGCTCGGACATCACGCACTGTGGCGGGATCGGCTGCGGGCAGGTGGTCAAGCTCATCAACAACGCCCTCGTCTTCGAGCACACGGCCGCGCTGGCCGAGATGATGGTGCTGGGCGAGCGCGCGGGCGTGGCGCCGGCCACGCTGCTGGAGGCCGTGGCCAAGGGCTCGGGCGACAGCTTCGTGCTGCGCAACCACGCGCGCAAGGCGATGCTGCCGCGCGAGTTCCCCGCGCAGGGCTTCCCGCCGGAGTACGCGCTCAAGGACATCGGCTACGTGCTCGAGCTGGCGCAGCACACCGCCACACGCACGCCGCTGACGCACCTGGCGCAGCGCTACTACAAAGCCGCCGTGGCGCAGGGCCTGGGCGGACGCTACTTCCCCGTGGTGATCGAGCTCGTGGCGCGCGACGTCGACGTGGCCGACGCTGCGCCCGATGCCTGAACCGCTCTCTTGAAACCCGAACCGAGGATTCCCGCCTTGAGCACAACCGAGCCAACTGGCGAAGTCGGCAGCGCGCCGGCCGAAGGGCGCATCACCGACGAGGCCGTTGCCGACGCCCGGGCCATGATCGGCCTGCAGCTGCGCCCCGAGGGGCCCTACCTGCAGGACGCCACTTCCGACACGCTGCGCAACTGGTGCAACGGCATCGGCGACCTCAATCCGCTGTACCGCGAGCCCGGTTACGGCGCGGCCACCCGCCACGGTGGCCAGGTGGCGCACCCGATGTTCCCGATGGCCTACGGCTGGGTGGGCCGCACGCGCTGGGGGCTGCCCGGGGTGCACGGCTTTTACGCGGGCAACGACTGGGAGATGTTCCGGCATGTCCGCCCCGGCGACCGCCTCACCGCCATCGAGCGCGTGGTGGGCGTGCAGGAGAAGCACAGCCAGTTCTCCGGGCGGCTGGTGCTGCAGTACGTGGAGGCCTGCTACTTCAACCAGCGCAGCGAGCTCGTCGCGCGTGCCCTGGGCACCTGCACACGCCACGAGCGCAAGGCTGCGCGCGACACCGGCAAGTACAAG
The DNA here is from genome assembly GCA_046081145.1 of Rubrivivax sp. Taxonomy (GTDB): domain Bacteria; phylum Pseudomonadota; class Gammaproteobacteria; order Burkholderiales; family Burkholderiaceae_C; genus Rubrivivax. Next base: position 2,699 of record JBJTVI010000476.1, on the reverse strand, counting down.
GCCATCACGCAGCACGAATACACCGACGAGGAGCGCGACCGCATCGACCAGATGGTGCTCGACGAGTCGCGCCGAATCCGCGGCCAGGCCGTGCGCTACTGGGAGGACGTGCAAGAAGGCGAGGAACTCCCTACCCTCGCGCGCGGGCCGCTGTCGCTGATGGACACCATGGGCTTCCTCGTGGGCTCCGGGCGTGGCCATACCCACGGCGTGGTGCTGCAGGCCGCAGTGCGCCACCCGGGCCACTTCTTCCGCAACCCCGAGGCCGGCGGTGGCGTGGAGTACACGGGCATCGGCCATCACCGCGAGTCGGTGGCCAAGGAGGTGGGCGTGCCGGGCACCTACGACTACGGCCCGCAGCGTTCGGCGTGGATGGCCACGCTGGTCACGAACTGGATGGGCGACGCGGGCTTCCTCAAGCGGGTGCGCACCGAGATGCGGCGCTTCAATATCATGGGTGACACCACCTTCTGCAAGGGCCGTGTGCTGCGCAAGTACGTGAAGGACCGCATGCCCCTGGTGGACATCGAGATCGCGGCGGAGAACCAGCGCGGGGAGGTGACCACGCCGGGCCTGGCCACCGTGGCGCTGCCCTCGCGCGACGTGCGGCTGCCGGTGTTCCTGGACGGCTCGGCTGTCGACTTGGACTTGCCCGTGGTGCGCTGAGAGATCGCGACGTGGCAGCCGCTGCCGACACCCCCGATGCCCCGCTGGCGGGTTGCCGCGTGCTGGAGTCCGCTGGCACGCCGGCGGCCGCCTACGCGGGCCGGATGCTGGCCGCGATGGGGGCGCAGGTGACGATGCTCGAGCCGGCCGGTGGCTCGCCGCTGCGCCGCATGCCGCCACGCCTGGAAGGCGGCACGGGTGAGAGCACCCTCTTTGCCTACCTGTCGGTGGGCAAGCGCAGCGTGGCCTGCGACCTGGACGGTGAAGAGGGCCAGGCGGTGCTCGCACGCGAGCTGGCCGAGGCCGACATTCTGATCGAGGACGTGCCCGCGGCCTGCAAGGCCGCGCAGGGCCTCGGGCACGAGGGGCCGCAGGGCACGCTGGCGCGCTTTCCCTCGCTCGTGCACGTGAGCGTGCTGCCCTTCGGCGGGGAGGGACCCAAGGCGCACTGGCAGGGCGAGGAGCTCAACCTCGTGCATGCGGCCGGGGAGGGTTTCCTGCTGCCCAACGGGCTGTCGCACGAGCGCTTCCCTGACCGCCCTCCGCTGAAGATCTACGGCCACTTCGCGGGCTACCAGGCCGGGGCCATGGCGGCGCTCGCGGCGCTATCGGCCTGGTGGGCGGTGCCGCAGTTCGGTGGCCAGCACGTGGATGTCTCGGTGCAGGATGCGATGCTGGCCGTCGGGGCCTTTGCCATCCAGCGCCTGGGCGACGGCTCGCTGGAGCACCGCGCCACGCGGCGCTTTCGCTACGGGGGCGTGTTCGAGACACGCGACGGCTTCGTGGAGCTGCTCACCCTGGAGGAGCGGCAGTGGCAAGGGCTCGTGGAGGTGCTCGAGCACCCCGCCTGGGCCGCCGACCCTGCGCTGGCCGATCCGCTGGAGCGCAGCCGGCGCGGCGACGAGATCAACGCCCACATCCGCGAGTGGATGGCCGGGCACGATGCCGAGGAGGTGGTGCGCCGCGCGCAGCAGGCGGGCGTGCCGCTGGCCCGCTACCGTACACCCGCCGACGTTGTGCGCGGCGCGCACGAGCGTGCACGCGGGCTCTTCGTGCCCACGGTGCTGCCCGGCGGGCGCCAGGTGCCGGTGCTGCACGCGCCCTTCCAGTTCCGCGGCTCGCCGCTGCCGCCGCCCGGCCCGGTGCCGGACCTGCCCGCGCGCCAAGGCGTCCGCCGAGAGGCGCTGCCGGGGGGTCGCTCCGGCCAGCGGGAGACGCCGCGATGAGCGCCGCAGCCGACGCACCGCGGGCGCCGCTGGCCGGCGTGCGCATCGCCGACTTCACGATCCACGCTGCGGGGCCCTTCTGCACGCATCTGCTGTCGCAGCTGGGCGCGCAGTGCATCAAGGTGGAAAGCAGTACCCGGCCCGACGCCTTTCGCAAGCCGCACGCCGTCTACGGACGCATGCAGGCCGCCACCTTCGACCAGGTCTCGGCCAACAAGCTCTCGGTGCGCCTGAACCTCAAGAAGCCCGAGGCGGTTGCACTGGCCCGGCGCCTGGTGGCCACCTGCGGCGTGGCCGCCGAGAGTTTCCGCCCGGGCGTCATGCAGCGCCTGGGCCTGGGCTTCGAGGCCTTGCGCGAAGCCCGGCCCGACGTGGTGCTGCTGTCGCTGTCCTCCAGCGGGCAAAGCGGTCCGGACTCGCACTTCACGGGCTACGCGCCGCTCTTCGGCGCCTGGGGCGGCCTGGGCTGGATGAGCGGCTACCCGGACGGCCCGCCGGTGGAGATGCGGCACGTGATGGACCACGCCTCGGGCCTGCACGCGGCCATGGCGCTGGTGGCGGCGCTGCACCAGCGCCGGCGCACGGGCCGTGCCCAGCACGTGGACCTGGCCGCCCGCGAGGTGGCCTCTGCCATGCTCGGCGAAGCACTGCTGCAGGCGGCCTGCGGCGAGGAGCCGCAGCGGCCGGGCAACGGCGACCTCGCCATGGCCCCGCACGGCGTGTACGCCACGGCGCAGCCCGACCGCTGGCTCACGCTGGCCGTGCGCAACGACGCGCAGTGGCAGGCCCTGCTGGCCGTGCTCGGGC
>JBJTVI010000475.1:0-3832 GCA_046081145.1 Rubrivivax sp. | reverse complement strand
ATGCCCACCGACCCGCAGCGCGTGCGCCGTAGTGACCCCGGCGACCCCTCGCGCTGCCCGGTGTGGCAGTTCCACGTCGTCTACACCGATGCCGCCACGCGCCAGTGGGCCGACCAGGGCTGCCGCAGCGCCGGGATCGGCTGCCTGGAGTGCAAGCAGCCCGTGATCGACGCCATCGTGGCCGAGCAGGCGCCGTGGCGCGAGCGCGCCGAGCCCTTCCTGAAGGACCCGCGCAAGGTGATCCAGATCCTGGATGCGGGCAACGAGCGGGCGCGCCAGGTGGCGCGCGAGACGATGCGCGACGTGCGCGAGGCGATGGGCCTGGGCTACTGAGCGGGCGTGCCCGCCGGCGGCGGGCGCACCCCCGGGCGCAGGAATCCAGGTGGAGCGAGGAGCACAGCGATGAAGACACACGAACCCTCGGCCGGGCCCCGGCCGGCGCAGCCCGGCAGCCCGGCCGCAGACGGCATGCACCCCGGCGAGCCCGGCGCAACAGGGCCGGGGCGGCACAGCCGGCGCCAGGCCGCTCGCGTGCTGGCCGCCGGCTTGCTCGCCGCCACGGGGGCGGGCACCCTGCTGGGGGGCTGCGCATCCTTGCCGGGCATGGAGCCACCGCGCGTGAGCGTGGTCGGGGTGGAGCGGCTGCGCGGAGAAGGCCTGGAGTGGCGCCTGGCGCTCAAGCTGCGCGTGCAGAACATGGGCTCGGTGGCCCTGAGTTTCGATGGGCTGGCCGTCGACCTGGATGTCAATGGCCGGCGGCTGGCCAGTGGCGTGCTCTCCGAGGCCGGCACGATCGCGCGCTATGGCGAGGTGGTGCTGACGGTGCCCGTCAGCGTGTCGGCCACGGCTGCGGTCCGGCAGATGCTCGGGCTGATGGACGGCTCTGCGCCGCGCGAGCTGCCCTACGTGCTGCGCGGCCGGATCTCCGGAGGCCCGGTGGCCGGGATGACCTTGCTCGGTGGCAGCGTCTCGTTCACGGCAGAGGGCTCGCTCCTGCTGCCGCGCTGAGCGGACGCACGAGCCTGCCCGCACCCCGACACTGGCGCACGCACCCCGGTGCCCGAGGCCATCGACCCGAACCCGAGCCGCCGGCCGCCGGGCGCCTGCGCACTGCTGCAGGCGCAGCACCTGGCGGCCCGGCGCGGCGAGCGGATGCTCTTCCACGGGCTGGAGCTGGCGCTGCACCCCGGCGAGATCGTGTGGCTGCGCGGCACCAACGGCCGCGGCAAGACGACGCTGCTGCGCACGCTGGCGGGCTTGTCCAGCCCCACCGAGGGGGGCGTGGCGGCCGTTGTCGAACTCGCCTACATCGGCCACGCCAATGCGCTCAAGGACGATTTGCTGGCAGCCGAGGCGCTTCGATTTCTGTCTGCGCTGCGAGGCCCGCCCGCGACGGCAGCCGCCGTCCAGGCGGCACTCGTCACGATGGGGGTGGGGCGCCAGGCGCATCTTCCCGTTCGGGTGCTCAGCCAGGGGCAGCGCCGGCGCGTGGCGCTGGCCCGCCTCGCATTGCCTGACCCACAGCATCTGTGGCTGCTCGACGAGCCCTTCGATGCCCTGGACGAGGCGGGGATCGCCACGCTGGAGGGGCTCCTGCGCGTGCAGGCGCAGGCTGGCGCCGCGGTGCTCCTTACCAGCCACCAGCCGCTGCCCGCTGGCCTGGCCACGCGCGTGCTCGACCTCGACGCCGCCTGGCGCAGCGCGCGGGCGGCAGCCTGAGCCCAGGCCGGCCACGCCACTGCCAGACCATGGGCCGTCTCTTCCTCGAGGTGCTGCTGCGCGACCTGCGACTGGCCGCACGCCGGCGCATCGAAACGCTGCTGCCGCTCGTCTTCTTCGTCGTGGCCGTGAGCCTCTTTCCCCTCGGGGTGGGCCCGGAGCCGCAGACGCTGCGCCTGATCGCCCCGGGCGTGGTGTGGGTGTGCGCGCTGCTGGCCTCGATGCTCTCGGTGGCCACGCTGTACGCCGGCGACCACGCAGACGGCTCCCTCGAGCAGATGCTGCTGGCTGCCCGGCCTGCCCTGGCCGTGGCCGCCGCAAAGGCTGCCGTGCACTGGCTCCTCACCGGCGCGCCGCTGATCGTGGCCGCACCGGTGATCGGCCTGCTCTTCGATCTGGCCCCGGCCACGCTCGGTGCACTCGTCATCGGGCTGCTGCTGGGCACCCCGATCCTGAGCCTGCTCGGCGGCCTGGGCGCAGCGCTCGTGCTCGGGCTGCGCAGCGGCGGGATGCTGCTGATCCTGGTGGTGCTGCCGCTGGCCACGCCCGCCCTCATCTTCGGGGCCGGTGCGGCCGCCACGGTGGAGCAGGGGTTGTCGGCTTCCGGGCATTATTCGCTCCTGGGGGCCCTGCTGATCGCCACGGCCTGCGCGGTGCCGCTGGCCACGGCAGCGGCACTGCGCATCTCCACCGAGTGACCGGATGCCGCTGACCTTCTACACCTTCTCCTCGCCGCCGCGCTTCTACGCACTGGCCGGTGTCCTCGTGCCCGTGTGCTGGCTGGCCGCAGCGGGCTTTGCGGCGGCAGGCCTGTACATGGGCTTCTTCGTGGCACCGACCGACGCCACGCAAGGCGAGGTCTACCGGATCATCTTCATCCACGTGCCCGCGGCGTGGATGTCGATGCTGCTGTACCTCGTGATGGCCTTCTGGGCGGCGATGGGCTGGGCCTTCCGGGCCCGGCTGGCCTCGATGGTGGCGCGCGCGCTGGCCCCCACGGGCGCGCTCTTCACCTTCCTGGCGCTGTGGACGGGGGCACTGTGGGGCCGCCCCACCTGGGGCACCTACTGGGTCTGGGACGCGCGGCTGACCTCCGAGCTCATCCTGCTCTTCCTGTACCTCGGCTACATCGGCCTGACCGAGGCCATCGACGACGCCCGGCGCTCCGATGCGGCCGGGGCCCTGCTGGCGGTGGTGGGGGCGGTGAACGTGCCCATCATCTACTTCTCGGTGAAGTGGTGGAACACGCTGCACCAGGGCGCCTCGGTGAGCCTCACGGCGGCCCCGAAGATGGCCAGCACCATGCTCACCGCGATGCTCCTCATGACGGTGGCGTGCTGGGCCTATGCCTTCGCGGTCGTGTTCATGCGCACGCGTGCCATCATCCTGGAGCGCGAGCGCGGCGCCCAGTGGGTGCACGCACTGGCCGCCGGGGCGGTTTCGCAAGGGGTGTCTGAGAGGGGTTCCCGATGAACTGGGGCAGCGCTTCGGAGTTCTTCGCCATGGGTGGCCATGGTGCATTCGTGTGGGGCAGCTACGCCGTGTTCGCCCTCGTCGTGGCCCTGGAGCCCTGGCTGGCCGGGCGGCGCCGGCGTGCCGCCTTGCGCGCGGCCGCCCGGCACACGCCGGAGGACGAGACATGAAGCCGCGCAGCAGGCGCCTGGCGCTCGCACTGGGCGGGGTGGCGGCCGTGGGCGCCATCGTGGCCCTGGTGCTCAACGCCTTCCAGAGCAACCTCGTCTTCTTCTACTCGCCCACCCAGGTGGCAGCCCAGGAGGCGCCCAAGGGCCGCACCTTCCGCGTCGGCGGCCTGGTGCAGGAGGGCAGCGTGCAGCGCGAGGGCACGCGGGTGAGCTTCGTCATCACCGATACCGCGCAGGTCGTGCCGGTACGCTACGAAGGCATCCTTCCCGACCTCTTCAAGGAAGGCAAGGGCGTGGTGGCGCAGGGGCAACTGCAAGGCGGCGTGTTCGTGGCGCGCGAGGTGCTGGCCAAGCACGACGAGAACTACATGCCGCCCGAAGCCGCCGACGCCATCCAGAAGGCGCAGCGTGGCCCGTCCCGGCTGGACCAGACCCTGGCGCAGCCCAAGCCCGAAGGAGCCCGCCCATGA
>JBJTVI010000474.1:0-3770 GCA_046081145.1 Rubrivivax sp. | reverse complement strand
GTCGGCGACATCGTGCACTCGCGCGTGGCGCGCTCCGACATCCACGCCCTCACCACGCTGGGCGTGCCCGAGATCCGCGCCGTGGGCCCCAAGACTCTCGTGCCTGGGGATCTGCGCGAGATGGGCGTGCGCGTGTGCCACGACATGGCCGAGGGCATCCGCGATGCCGACGTGATCATCACGCTGCGGCTGCAGAACGAGCGCATGAGCGGGGCCATGCTGCCCAGCGCCGGCGAGTTCGCGATGAACTACGGGCTCACGCCCGAGAAGCTCGCGCTGGCCAAGGCCGACGCCATCGTGATGCACCCGGGCCCCATCAACCGCGGCGTGGAGATCGACTCGCGCGTGGCCGATGGCGGCCAGAGCGTGATCCTGCCGCAGGTCACCTTCGGGATCGCCGTGCGCATGGCCGTGATGTCGATCATCGCGGGCAACGAGGCCTGAGCGACGATGAGCGCACCCAACCCGACGAGCCCGCGCCTCCTGATCCGCCAGGGGCGCGTCATCGACCCCGCCAGCGGCCGCGACGAGACAGCCGATCTGGCCATCGCCGAGGGCCGCATCCTGGCCATCGGCTGCGTGCCCGAGGGCTTCGCACCGGACCGCCTGGTCGAGGCGGCCGGCTGCATCGTGGCCCCGGGCCTGGTGGACCTGGCAGCCCGCCTGCGCGAGCCCGGCCAGGAGCACGAGGGGTTGCTGGAGAGTGAACTGCAGGCCGCGGCCGCCGGTGGTGTCACGAGCCTCGTGTGCCCGCCCGACACCGATCCGCCGCTGGACGAGCCGGGCCTGGTGGAGATGCTCAAGTTCCGCGCGCGCCGGCTCAGCCGCTGCCGCCTCTTTCCGCTGGGCGCCCTCACGCGGGGCCTGCAGGGCCAGGCGCTGACGGAGATGAGCGAGCTCACGCGCGCGGGCTGCGTGGGCTTCTCGCAGGCCGAGCACGGTGTGGCCGATACCCAGGTGCTGCTGCGTGCGATGCAGTACGCCGCCACCTTCGGCTACGCCGTGTGGCTGCGCCCGCAGGACCGCTGGCTGGGCACCGGCGTGGCTGCCAGCGGCGCGCTGGCCACGCGGCTCGGGCTATCCGGCGTGCCGGTGGCGGCCGAGACGGTGGCGCTGCACACGATCTTCGAGCTCGTGCGCGCAACGGGCGCGCGCGTGCACCTGTGCCGCCTGTCCAGCGCCGCCGGCGTGGCGCTGGTGCGGGCGGCCAAGGCCGAAGGCCTGCCCGTGACGGCTGACGTGAGCATCAACTCGCTGCACCTGATCGACGCGGACATCGGCTTCTTCAACCCTGCGATGCGGCTCACCCCGCCGCTGCGCCAGGCGCGCGACCGCGAGGCGCTCTCGGCCGGTCTGGCCGACGGCACCCTGGACGCCCTCGTGAGCGACCACATGCCCGTGGGGCGCGACGAGAAGATGCTGCCCTTTGCAGAGGCGGTTCCCGGGGCGACGGGGCTGGAGCTGTTGCTGGGGCTGGCGCTGAAGTGGGGCGAGTCCGGAGCAGCGGGCCTGGCCGGGGCGATGGCGGCCGTCACCTGCCGCCCGGCTGGCGTGCTGGGCGGGGCCCTCGGCGCGCTGGCCGAGAGCGCCGGGCGGCTCGTGGAAGGCGGGGTGGCCGACCTGTGCGTCTTCGACCCGCAGGCCTCCTGGGCCGTCACGCCCGAGGCGCTGCGCAGCCAGGGCAAGCACACGCCCTTTGCCTTCGAGCATGGCGGCATGCACCTGGGCGCGCGCGTGCGCTGCACCCTCGTGGCGGGCACGGTGGCGTGGGAAGCGAGCGCGAGCTGATCGTGCCGCCGGCGGCGCTCTCGCGCACGGGCGGCGACCCCTGGCGCACGCTGCGCGGGGCCTGGCATCTGCTGCGCGCGGTGGGCCACGGCGTGCACGGCCTGCTCATCGTGCTGCTGCGCTTTCCCGGGCTCGACGCGGGGGGCCGGCACGCGCGCATCGCGTGGTGGAGCGAGAAGATGCTGCGCGCGCTGGGCGCGCGCCTGGAGGTGCAGGGCGTCTTTCGGCCCGGGGCCAAGCTGATCGTGGCCAACCATGTCTCCTGGCTGGACATCATGGCCATCCACGCCGTGTGCCCGCAGGCGCGCTTCGTCTCCAAGGCCGAGGTGCGGCACTGGCCGCTGGTGGGCCGGCTCGTCGGCTCGGCGGGCACGCTCTACATCGAGCGCGAGCGCCGGCGCGACTCCCTGCGCGTCATGCACCACATGGCCGAGGCGCTGGCCGCGGGCGACACGGTGGCCGTCTTCCCCGAAGGCACCACCGGAGACGGGCGCAACCTGCTGCCCTTTCACGCCAACCTGCTGCAGTCGGCAATCGCCACCGCCACGCCGGTGCAGCCCGTGGTGCTGCGCTTTTCCGATGCGCATCACGCCTTCAGCCCGTCGGCCCTCTTCCTGGGGGAGACCACGCTCGCGCAGAGCCTGTGGTGCCTGGCCTGCGCCCGCGGCCTAATGGTCACGGTGAGCGTGCTGCCGGCGCACGCCAGCGCGCACGCTGACCGGCGCGCCCTGGCACAGCACCTGCGCGAGCAGATCGCCCAGGTGCTCGAACGCGCCGCCGAGCCCGGCCCATGACCGCGCCGACCCTGCCCATCCGCCTCGTGGGCATCGACACCTGGCGCGAGAACGTGGCGTTCCTGCACCGCGATTGCCCGGTGGTGCGCGCCGCGGGCTTCCAGGCCCTGTCCAAGGTACTCGTGCGCGCCAACGGGCGCAACATCGTGGCCGTGCTCAACGTGGTCGACGATGCGGCCATCGTCGAGCCGCGCGAGCTCGGCCTGGGCGAGGAGGCCTTTGCGCGGCTGGGTCTGCAGGCCGGGCAGAGCGCGGCCATCGAGCACGCCGAGCCCCCGGCCTCCATCGGCGCGCTGCACCGCCGCATCGCCGGCGAGCCGCTCTCGCGCGAGGATCTGCACGCCATCGTGGGCGATATCGCCGCGGCGCGCTACTCCAAGATCGAGCTGGCGGCCTTCGTCGTCGCCACGAACCAGTACGAGCTCGATCGGCAGGAGGTGTGGCACCTCACCGAGGCCATGATCGCCGCCGGCCGGCGCATCGACTGGCGCGCCGACGTCGGTGCCGGACCGGTGGTGGACAAGCACTGCATCGGCGGCATTCCCGGCAACCGCACCTCGATGATCGTGGTGCCCATCGTGGCGGCGCACGGCATGCTGTGCCCCAAGACCTCCTCGCGCGCCATCACCTCGCCGGCCGGAACCGCCGACACCATGGCGGTGCTGGCCGAGGTGGAGCTGCCGCTGGAGCAACTGCGCCAGATCGTGCGCGACACGCATGGCTGCCTGGCCTGGGGCGGCACGGCCGATCTTTCGCCGGCCGACGACATCCTGATCTCGGTGGAGCGGCCGCTGTCCATCGATTCGCCCGGCCAGATGGTGGCCTCGATCCTGTCCAAGAAGGTGGCCGCCGGCTCCACCCACCTCGTGCTCGACATTCCGGTGGGCCCCACCGCCAAGGTGCGCAGCCTGCCTGCGGCGCAGCGCCTCAAGCGCCTCTTCGAGTTCGTGGCCGCGCGCGTCGGGCTGCAGCTCGACGCCGTCATCACCGACGGGCGCCAGCCCATCGGGCGCGGCATCGGCCCGGTGCTGGAGGCGCGCGACGTCATGCAGGTTCTGCGCAACGACCCGCAGGCCCCCCAGGATCTGCGCCAGAAGGCGCTGCGGCTGGCCGGGCGCATGCTCGAGTTCGACCCCGACGTGCGCGGCGGCGACGGCTACCGCATCGCGCGCGACATCCTGGAAAGTG
>JBJTVI010000473.1:0-3604 GCA_046081145.1 Rubrivivax sp. | reverse complement strand
CCCTCGTGCGGCGCCGCGTGGTACAGCCCGCCTGCCTCCTGCACGATGCGACGCAGCTGCAGCATGCGCAGGCCGACGTCGAAGGCGTAGTCCTGATCCTCGCGCGGGATGTACATGCGCGCGCCGCGCGCTGCCAGCGCCTGCATCTCGGCGTGCACCGCCGCTTTGAGCTCCAGCGCGCTGAAGGCCTGGCCGGGCGCGCGCACCAGCACGCGCGCCACGAGCGAGACGGGCAGCACCGGCACCACGTCGGCAATGCGCTCCATCAGTTGCGCGCCCACCTCGGAAACCGCCTGGCGCCGGGCCTCGTCGTCGAGCGCCGGGAAGTGCAGGGCGCGCTCGCGCGCCCAGGCGCGCATCGACAGCGGCGTGCCGAAGTTGCCGCAGGCGTAGCCGAAGCGGTACCAGCGCCGCGTGAGCGTTAGCCACAGCTGCTCGCCCAGGAAGGCGAGGGTCTTCCACGCGCCGGCGGCCTTGCCGGCTTGCCGCGCGGGTTGAGCCTGCCCGCCCTGCCGGGCCGGCCGATCGAGCTTGCGCAGCTGCGTGCGGTCTTCCAGCACGCGGTCGTAGTTCAAGCCCACCGGAACGAAGACGAGGTCGCGGCGCTCCTCGCCTTCGCGCTCGTCGAAGCCCTTGAGCATGTAGTCGAGCAACCCGAAACGCGGCGGGCGAAGCTTGCCGTCCATCGTCAGGCCGCCTTCGGGGAACATGGCCTGCGTCACCCCGGCCGAGGTGGCCATCTGCACGTAGCGCGCCAGCACCGCGCGGTACAGCGCATCGCCGGAATGGCGCCGCACGAAGTACGCGCCCATGGCGCGCACCAGCTGCTGCAGCGGCCAGATGCGGGCCCACTCGCCCCCGGCATAGGAAAGCGCCGTGCGCTCGGCCGCCAGGAACCCCACCAGCACGTAGTCCATGTTGCTGCGGTGGTTGATGACGAAGACCACGGTCGAGCGCGGGTCCACGCGGGCCAGGGCCGCGTCGTCCATGTACCCGAGCCGCACCCGGTACATCACCCGCGCGACGGCACGTGCGGCCGCGTAGCCGATGCGGAAGTAGAGGTAGGCGTTGAAGGAAGGCACGATCTCGCGTGCGTACACGTCCACCCGCCGCCAGACGACCGACAGCGAGTCGCCGGTCCGCGCCGCATGCGCCGCCGCGGCGGCCTGCACCTCGGGTCGTGGAAGAGGCGGTCGCTCAGCACCTGGCGGCGCGTGAGCTTGAAGGTGGGCAGCTCCACGTCCAGCCTCGCGCCCACCTGGCGGATCACGCGGTTGATGCGCCGGCGAAGGAACCAGCGCATGCCCGGCGCGAAGATCAGCACGAGCACGGCCCACCCCGCCAGCGCCGCGATGACGATGAACAGCCACAGCGGCAGCGTGATGCTCTGACCCATGCCCGGCTCCCCCTGCGGCCAACTGTAGCGGCAGCGCGAGCGCCCGGGCCTGGGGGTTATGCTGCGCCCGCCCCATGGACCGCTCCCGCCGCCTGTTCAGCACCGGTGCCCTTGGCGCCGCGCTGGCCGTCGGCGCCGGGCTGGGCGGTGCGGCCTGGCTGGCCTGGCCGGACGAAGGCCTGCTCAACCCCTGCCTAGGGGCCCTGCCCCCGGACCTGGCCGGCCACGCCGTGGTGCGCGACGCCTGGGCCGGGCTGGACGCCGCGCAGGTGATGGACATGCACGTGCACCTGCTGGGCGCCACGCCTGCCATCGGCTCCCCGGGGCATCCCCACGTCGATGGCCTGCCCCTGCACGAGCTCTTCCGGCACGGCGCGGGCTTCAACACCGCCGAAGGCACCTGGCGCTGGCCGCTGGCCTGGGGCCAGCGCCGGTTCTTCGAAAACGCCGTGTGCATCGCGGGTGAGGACCTGAACCGGGCCTACGTGGCGCAGCTGCAGGCACTGCTGCGCGAGTTCGCGCCGGGCTCGCGCCTGTTGCTGCTGGCGCTGGACGGTTTTCACGACGAGGCCGGCCGCGCCGACCCCACGCGCACGCACTTCTGGGTGAGCAACGATTACTGCGCCGCCGTGGCGCAGGGCGCGCCGGGGCGCTTCTGCTGGGCCGCCTCCATCCACCCTTACCGCAGCGATGCGCTGGCCGAGCTCGCGTGCGTGCACGCACTGGGTGCACGCGCCGTGAAATGGATACCCGCTGCTCAGGGCATCGACCCCGCCTCGGCGCGGTGCGACGCCTTCTTTGCCGCACTGGCCAGGCTCGACCTGCCGCTCATCACCCATGCCGGCGACGAGCGGGCCACACCTGGCGACGACGCGCTGGGCAACCCGCTCAAGCTGCGACGCGCGCTCGAGCACGGCGTGCGCGTAGTGGTGGCGCACTGCGCCTCCATGGGCGAGGGGCGAGACCTGGACGTCGGCCCCAGCGGCCCTTACGTGAGCCACTTCCGGGTCTTCGAGCGCCTGATGGACGAACCGAAGTTCGAGGGCCGGCTGTTCGGCGACCTCTCCGCCCTGACGCAGCGTGCCCGCGCGGGGGACCTTCGGCGCACGATCGAGCGCGGCGCCACCGACTGGCAGGCGCGGCTGCTCAACGGCTCGGACTATCCGCTGCCCGGGATCATGCCGCTCTTTTCCACGCGCGAGCTGTCGCAGTGGGGCCTGCTGCCGGCCGCGGCGGTGGAGCCGCTCGTGCGCATCCGCCGCCACAACCCGATGCTCTACGACTTCGTGCTCAAGCGCCAGGTGCGCGCCGGAGCACGCGCGCTGCCGGCAGCAGCCTTCACGCCTGCGGGCTTCTTTCGGGCGGCGGGCAGCGGAGCGGCTGGGTGAGCTGCGCCGCGGCAGCTCAGGGCTTGATGTAGGCCGCGCCTTCCTTCTGCAGCCTGGCGATGCGCACCACGCCCGAGGGCGTGAATTCCGCCTCCTGGATGAACTGTTCCTTCTTCAGGTTGCGGTTGCGCAGCGTGATCTCGCAGACCTCGAAGCGCACGCCGCGCGCGCGCAGGGCCGAGACGAGGGGTGCATATTCGGTGCCGCCCGCGGCCTTCTCGCCGTCTATCAGGATGTCCACTCCGTTGGCGTGCGTGACAACGGTGATGCGCGCGGCCGGATCCACGTCCAGGTGGTTGCGCAGGTTGCGCAGCCCCTTGAGGCCCTGTGTGGCGGCGTCGTCGACGTGGTAGACGACCTTGTCCTGCGCCCAGGCATGGGTCGTGACGAGGGTGCAGGCCGACAGGAGTGCGGCGGCGGCCAGGGTGCGCAGGCTCATGGTGGGTTCCTTCATCGTGCGGGGCGGCAAGAGGTAGAGGTTACTCAGGCTGCGGTCGGTTTTCCAGGTGTCGTGCGTTTGGCCGGGCGCTGAATCGTTCGCGTTCGACGCTGCCCCGGGCCCGATGCTGCGCCCGGCGGCGACCCGATCACCCTGCATGGCCTCGGGTCGAGACGGGCTCGTGTGCTTAGGCGAATGGCTTGGGTACCATCGCGTCCGGTCTGGGTGAACCGACTGCCTTGGGTTGCTGCGCGCACCTGGGCAGGTGTGGCGGCAGCCAGTCGCCTCACGACCTCCGGACCGAACGCATGGCTCGCACACCGTCTCATTTCCTCCGGCCCGCCTGCATCGGCCTGGCGCTGGCCAGCCTGGGTGCCTGGG
>JBJTVI010000472.1:0-2126 GCA_046081145.1 Rubrivivax sp. | reverse complement strand
CGAAGGCGCCTTTGCCCTGGTCAAGGCCCTGGCCGACCTGCGCAGGCAGGGCCCGCGTGCAGGCAGCGTGCCGGGCGACGAGGCCGGCGGCTGGCAGCCACCCAGGCGCATCGTCTACGTGAGCTGCAACCCTGCCACGCTCGCGCGCGACGCCGGGCTGCTGGTGCACCAGGCGGGGTACCGCTGCACCGCCGCCGGGGCGGTGAACATGTTTCCGCATACCGCGCACGTGGAGAGCCTGGCGGTGTTCGAGCTCGACCCTGCGGCGGCGGTGCCGCCGACCGTGCCATGATCCCGGATCACGGGGCGTTTCCGATCCCTTCCCCACCCCTTTCCCCACCCCATCGGCCGACCTTCCTTCCATGCAGAGCAAGCCCTACCTCAACCACGCGGACACCCAGCGCATCCTGGCGGCGGCCGCGGCCCATGCCCAGAGCCGCCAGTGGGCGGTGACGATCGCCGTCGTCGATGACGGCGGCCACCTGCTGGGCCTGCAGCGCCTGGACGGCGCGCCCCCGATCTCCGCCCACATCGCACCGGCCAAGGCGCACACCGCCGCGCGGGGTCGGCGCGAGAGCAAGGCCTACGAGGATGTGATCAATGGCGGGCGCACCTCCTTCCTGAGTGCGCCGGCCATCCAGGGCATGCTCGAGGGCGGGGTGCCTGTCGTCGTGGAGGGGCACCACATCGGCGCCGTGGGCGTGAGCGGCGTGAAGTCCAGCGAAGACGCCGAGATCGCGCGCGCGGGGATCGCCGCCCTCTGAGTGCAGGCGGGCTGGGGCAGCGTGGGGCGGCCCCGCCGGCTATAATCCCGAGGTTTGCCCGCAACCTGCACCGCCCAGCGAAACTCGACCTCGGTTTCCCCCTCGACCGCACGCGCGCCGGCCCGGCCGACGCGCCCGGGCTGGGTGCGTGAATACCGGAGTCCCTCTTGCTGAGAGCCCTGCCGCCTGCCGTCCTTGCCCTTGCGGACGGCACCGTCTTCCACGGCCGGTCGATCGGCGCGCCTGGCGCCACGGTCGGCGAGGTCGTCTTCAACACCGCGCTCACCGGCTACCAGGAGATCCTGACCGATCCCAGCTACTGCCGGCAGATCGTCACGCTCACCTACCCGCACATCGGCAACACCGGCGTCAACGCCGAGGACGTCGAGGCCACAAAGGTGCACGCCGCCGGCCTCGTGATCCGCGACCTGCCGATCCGTTCGTCCAACTTCCGCCAGAACCTCACGCTCGATGCCTACCTGGCGCGTGAAGGCACGGTGGCGATCGCGGATCTGGACACGCGGCGCCTGACGCGGCGGCTGCGCACCACGGGCGCCCAGAACGGCTGCATCTCCGCCTTTTCGGTGGGGCATGAGGTGTCGGAAGATGACGTCGCCCGGGCCATCGAGCGCGCCCGCAGCGCCCCCTCGATGACCGGGCAGGATCTCGCCCGCGTCGTCAGTGCCCCCCAGCCCTACGACTGGACGCAGACGGAATGGGCACTGGGCAGCGGCTACGGCACGCAGCCCGCCCCGCGCTGGCACGTGGTGGCCTACGACTTCGGCGTCAAGCACAACATCCTGCGCATGCTCGCCAGCCGCGGCTGCCGCATCACGGTGGTGCCGGCGCAGACGCCGGCCGGGCAGGTGCAGGCCCTGCGCCCGGATGGCGTGTTCCTGAGCAACGGCCCGGGCGACCCCGAGCCCTGCGACTACGCCATCGCCGCTGCGCGCACCCTCATCGACTCGGGCCTGCCCACCTTCGGCATCTGCCTGGGCCACCAGATCATGGCGCTGGCCTCTGGGGCACGCACCTTCAAGATGAAGTTCGGCCACCACGGCGCCAACCACCCCGTGAAAGACCTGGACACCGGCCGCGTGAGCATCACGAGCCAGAACCACGGCTTCGCGGTGGACGAAGCCTCGCTGCCGACGAACCTGCGCCCCACGCACGTGAGCCTCTTCGACGGCACGCTGCAGGGGCTGGCGCGCACCGACCGCCCGGCCTTCTGCTTCCAGGGCCACCCCGAGGCCTCGCCCGGCCCGCACGACATCGCCTACCTGTTCGACCGCTTCGTTCGCTGATGGAAGCCCCGAGAGCCTGACATGCCGAAGCGCCAAGACCTCCAGAGCATCCTCATCA
>JBJTVI010000471.1:0-16352 GCA_046081145.1 Rubrivivax sp. | reverse complement strand
TGGCCCTGGAGCGGCTGCCGATGCCCACGCTGGCTGCCATCGACGGGCCCTGCTTCGGGGGCGGCATGGGGCTGGCCTCAGCCTGCGATTTCCGCGTGGCCAGCGCACGCTCGACCTTTGCCGTGACACCCTCAGGCCTGGGGATCCTCTACAGCCTGCCCGACAGCCGCCGCCTGGTGCGCCTCGTGGGCGACGCGAACGCCCGGCGCCTGTTGCTACGCGGCGAGCGAATCGACGCCCGGACCGCCCAGCACTGGGGTCTGCTGACCGATTGCTGCGAACCCGGCGAGCTCGACGACCGTGCGGATGCGCTGGCCAGGCAGCTCGCCGCCCAGAGCCGCACCTCCATGGCCGGCATCAAGGCCGTGCTGGCTCATCTGGGGGGCGATCCGCAGGCTCCCGACGAGGCGGCACTGCGCGCCCTGTTCACCGCCGCCTTCCAGGGGCCGGACTTTGCCGAAGGGGCGGCCGCGTTCGTCGACAGGCGCGAGCCGCGGTTTCGCTGAATGACCCGGCAGCAGGGGCGCGTGCGAGGGTGAGGCGTACGCCTAAGGCTTCCGGCCGGGCGGCTGCGCCTGGGCGCCAGCCGCAGCGCCCAGGATCTTGTTGAGCTCGATGTAGTTGCCGTCGGGGTCCCACACGGCACTGAAGATCACCGGGATGCGGCCGCCGCCAGGCGCGGGGTACTCCACCCGCACCGGCCGCGTGTCAACCTGGATGTGCGGCGTGGCTTCGATCTTCGCCCACCGCTCGTCCAGGTCGGCCACGTTGATGACCATTATCATCTGCCCGGGTCCCGCCTTCTCGAACACCGGCGGCGGGGCGGCCGGCACGTTCAGGCGTTGCATCAGGCCGAGGTTGCCGATGAAGGCATCGTTGGCGCGCAGCAGCACCAGGCGCACGCTGGGCGCGACCGGCCTGCCGTCCTTGTCGGTCCCGCCGCCGATCAGCTGATCGTAGATGGGCTTCAGGCCCAGGGCATCACGGTACAGCGCCAGGCTCTTGTCGATGTCGCGCACCACGAAGGTCGTGCGCCGGATGTCAACGGGAATGCGCTCGGATTCCGGAACGGGCTGAGGCTGCGCGTATGCGATGCCCGTGCCGCACAGCCAGGCTGCGAGCAGCATCGGGAAGGTCTTGCGGCGCAGCTTCATGGATGCACTCCTGGCGTGTTCAGGCGTTTCAACTCAGGCGTTTCAAGGGGGGCCTTCAGCGCACCAGCGCCAGCGACAGGCCCGGCCACAGCGTGACCACCAGGAGCCCGCCCAGCAGGATGAGGATGAAGGGCAAGACAGCCTTGCAGCACTCGGCGAAGGTGGCGCGAAAGGCCACGGCTGCAACGATGAGGTTCAGCCCCATGGGCGGCGTGAGGTAGCCGATCTCGATGTTGACGAGCATCACCATGCCGAAGTGCACCGGGTCCATGCCCATCGCCTTGGCCATGGGAGTGAGGATGGGGGCCAGGATGAGGATGGCCGAGCCGATGTCCACCAGGCACCCCACCACCAGCAGCAGCAGGTTGACCATCAGCATGAAAGCCCAGCGCTCGGTGACGACGCTGCTCATCCACTGCGCCGCCATCTGCGGCACCTTCTGCTCGCCCAGGAAGATGGTGATGCTCACGGCCATGATGAGCATCGGAAAAAGCGCGCCGGCCATCTTCACCGTGTCCTGCGTGATGGCAAAGAGCCCCGAAGCGGTGAGCTGGCGGTGCACGAACAGATCGATCAGCACAGCGTAGACCAGGGCCACCACCGCCGACTCGGTGGCGGTGAAGAAGCCGCTGTAGATGCCGCCCAGGATGATCACCGGCACCAGCAGCGCGAACACGCCACCCTTCAGGGCCGCACCGATCTCGCGCCCGTCCCAGCCCGCGGCCTCGCGCAGCCGCCAGTTGCGGGCCACCGCATACACCGCCAGCAAGCTGGCCAGGAAGAGGCCGGGCAGCACGCCGGCCTTGAACAGGTCGGTGATCGAGACCTCGGTCATGATGCCGAAGAGGATCATCGGGATCGAAGGTGGAATGATGATGCCCAGCGTCCCGGAGGCGCACAGCAGGCCCAGCGAGAAGGCGCGCGGGTAGCCCGCCTTCAGCAGCGCCGGAAAGAGCACTCCACCCACGGCGAGCATCGTCACGGTGGAGGATCCCGAGATGGCAGCAAACAGCGTGCAGGAGAGCACCGCCGACAGGGCCAGGCCGCCAGGGATGGGGGCCGACAGAGCCGACATCACGCGGATCAGGCGCCTCGCGATGCTGCCATTGGCCATCACGTTGCCGGCCAGCACGTACAGCGGAATGGCCAGAAAGACTTCCGAGCGCGCGTTCTGCCAGGCGTCCAGCGCCGTGTTGCCGATGGCTCCCTTGCTGTAGAAGCCATAGAGCCAGGCGGAGCTCACGCCCAGCACGACGATCATGTTCTGCCGCAGCCACAGCAGCAGCGGCACGAGCACGAGCAGACCCAGCAAGGGCAGCGCGGCACTCATGTCGGGCCAGGAGCCTCGGGCGGCGGGCCCTCCCCGGCATCGGGGGCCGGCCGCAGGTCCGGATAGCGTGCATACAGCGCATGCCGAACCGCAGCCAGGATGAAGCCCGCCACCAAGATACCCTGCATCGGCCAGATCTGCACCTGCAGCACGGGGTCGGTTTCGGCGAGTTCGATGCTCTCGCGCAGCATGGTCAGGCACAGCCAGGCCGCCGCCACGCTGAACAGCGCAAAACCGGCGTCGCCGATGCGATCGAGCGTGCCGTCCCAGCGGCGCGGGCCGAGCTTGTCCAGGAAGCGTGGGCGCATGTGCGCGCCGTGCGCGGAGGCCACGCCGATCCCGATGAAGGCCAGGAAGACGTTCGCGTACACCGCCACCGGGGTAGCCCAGATCTTGCCGCCGCCCAGCAGCTCGCGACCCAGGATGTCCCAGGCGAGCACGACCACCATGACCACGAAGGCCAGCGTGGTGCCACCCTGCTCGAGGCGCT
Organism: Rubrivivax sp.; assembly: GCA_046081145.1. Lineage (GTDB taxonomy): Bacteria > Pseudomonadota > Gammaproteobacteria > Burkholderiales > Burkholderiaceae_C > Rubrivivax. Next base: position 13,378 of record JBJTVI010000471.1, on the reverse strand, counting down.
GCATCCACAGCAGCGCCTGACGTGCGGCGTGCATCGTCGAAGGCCCCGGCCTGGCCTACTTCAGCTGGGCCAGGTCCTTCTGGATCTCGTCGTAGATGCGTCGGCCTTCAGCGCCCTGCGCAGCCAGCAGCTCGTCGGCCGCCTTCTTGCCTGCTGCCTGCCATGCCGCCAGCTCCGCCGCCGTGGGACGGTAGACGGTCACGCCCTTGGCAGCTGCACCCTCGGCCAGGAACTTCTCGTTGGCCGCCCGTGTGGCGACCGACTGGGCCTTGGCATCCCAGCCCTTGCGAACCGCGCTTTGCTGGTCGGGCGTGAGCTTGGCGAACCATTCCCGGTTGCACAGGATCGTGCCGCTGTCGAAGGAGTGGGCGGTCAGCGTGTAGTGGCGCGCGGCGTTGGAGAACACCGAGGCGTAGATGACGATGCCCGACTCGCCACCCTTGATGAGGCCGGTCTGCAGCCCAGGCATCGCCTCGCCAATGGGCAGCACCACAGGCTCGGCGCCTGCGGCAGACACGAAGGCCTGCGAGGCGCGCGCCTGCGTGGCACGCAGCTTGGTGCCCTTCACGTCGGCGGGGCTGCGGATGGGAGCCATGCCGAAGACGTGCGTGAAACCGACCTCCACGAAGCTGAGCAGCTCCACCCCCTTGGCGGCGAACAGCTTGCGGTAGGCCTCCAGCAGGCCGGCGTCGTAGGCGTGATCCACCTGACGCAGGCTCGAGAAGAGGTAGGGTAGCTGCAGGACCGCCACCTCCGGCAGGATGGTCGAGGAGCCCTGCAGGGAGCTGCCCACGCATTCGACCCGGCCGCGGCGCAGGTTGGACAGCAGGTTGGCCTCGTTGGGGTCGTTGGTGTTGAGCTCCACCTTGATGGTGCCCTTGCTGTCGCGCTCGATGTTGGCCTTGAACTGCTGCCAGAAGGCCGCAAAGGGGCTGCCGGGCGGCGCGAAGGCACCCGTGCGCAGGGTGACGGGCTCCTGCGCAGCCGCCCGGCCGTGGCCGCCCAGGAGCGCACCGCACGCGACGAGCAGCAGCCCCGCTCGCGCGCTGGCTTGCCCGAGCCCCCGAGCGAGGCTCGAGGCGACTGAAGAGGGGGAGGCGTGTGTCGAGAGAGCTTTCATCTTGATCGTCCTTGTGGGAGCAGTGGGCGCGCAGGCACTCTGGAGCGGAAATCGCGCGAGCCGGGGCCACTCATCCGGACCGACCCCCCGGGGCCGGCCGAAGTTGTCCGTACAACTTGATCTTAGGCCGGAGCCGGCGGGCGTGGCAAGGCGCCACTAACCCTGGGCTTCCGACCGTGCAGGAAGCGCGTGCCACCGCCGTGCGCTACGTGCTCTATCCCGCCTCGTGCCGCAGCACGGTCGAGTAGCGAAAGAGGTCGGCCCGGTGCCAGGAGGTTGCCACCACCAGCAGCCGCCCGCGCCGGTCATGGTAACTGCGGTCCGCTCGCAGGCTCGGCGCCCCCTTGCGCGCGCGCAGCAGCCGCGCGGCCTCGGCATCCAGCGCCACGGCGGTGAAAGTCTGCTCCACGTGGCCCAGCGTGCGTGCATCCACCGTGTCGAGCATCACCTTCAGGGCGCTGGCAGGCTGCAGCAGCCGTTCTCGGCGGCGCGCGGTTTGCGGCGGAAACCATATCTGCGTCAGGGCAAAGGGGCGACCCGGCTCGCCACGCTCGGTCCGCAGCCCCATGAGCTCCACGCAAGGGGTGCCCACCGCGCAGCCCAGCCGCACCGCCACGTCTGCCGTGGCCGGCCGCTCGCGGGTGGACAGCAGCTGCAGGCGGCTTTCGTTGCCGTACTGGAGAAGATCCTCGATGGAGTCGACGTTCTGCCGGAAGCGCACCGGGGGCGTGCTGGCCACCACCTCGGAGCCGGAGCCCTGCCGGCGCGAGATCAGGCCCGCGGCCTCGAGGATGCGCAAGGCCTCGCGCATCGTGTGCCGGCTGACCTGGAGCTGCACACACAGCTCGGCTTCCGAGGGCAGCGACCCGCCCACCGGGTAGCGGCCACCGACGATGTCCTGGATCAAGCCGTCGGCGATGCTGCGGTAGCGGGGAACCTTGCGGGGAGACATCGGCGCGGCAGTCGACTTGTCCGGTCAACTCGATCGCCGCAGTGTATGCCAGGCCTGCTGCAGGCTCGGTCGAAAAGCCGGTGCAGCCAGGCCGATCAGCGCCAGCGCGCGATCGTCGGCGTCGAGCTCACGCATGCGGGCGCATCCGTGCTCGGTGGCGATGAAGTCCACGTCGCTGCGGGGCACGGAGGTGCAGCCCGCCGCGAGCACAGGGACGATGCGCGAGAGCCGCCCACCGCCTGCCGTGGCATTGAGCGCGAGAACCGAGCGGCCGCCCGGGCTCGCCCGCGCCCCGCGGACGAAGTCCAGCAGTCCGCCAATGCCGCTGATGCGTCGCCCCTCCAGCCACTCGACGTTGACGTTGCCGAACAGGTCCACTTCGAGAGCCGAATTGATCGCCAGGAGCTGCGGCACGGCTGCCAGCGTGGCAGGGGCGTGGGTGCAGGAAACAGGTTCGAAGCGCGCCAGCGTCTCGTCGGCCACGGCGGCGTAGAGCGCGTGGCTGCCCAGCGCCACGCCCGTGCACACGGGCGGATGCTCACGGGAGCGCGGCGCCAGCGCCCCTGCCTCGATCAGACCGAGCAGGCCGTCGGAGACCATGCCGGCATGCACGCGCAGGCCGCGCCGTTTGCGCAACTGCCCAAGCACCGCCGCCTGCAGGCGGCCCAGGCCGAGCTGCACGGTGTCCCCGTCTTCGGCCAGCGAGGCGACCTGCCCGGCCAGGCGCGTCGTGGCTTCGCCCGGCGCCTCGTCAGCCACCGTCAGGGGTGGCTCGGCCGCCTCCACGCAGGCCGTGATGCGCGACAGCGCCACGCTGGGCCCGCGAGTGCGCGGCAGCAGCGGGTTGAGATGCGCCAGCACAGGCACCCCGGCGTCCAGGGCGTCCATCACCGCGGGCGAGAAATCGGCTGCCACCGAAAAGCTGCAGCGCCCCTGTGGATCAGGCGGGCTCAGGTGCAGCAGCACGAGGTCGAAGCGCCCGGGTGTACCGAGCCAGCGAACAGCATCGCTGTAATGCAGCGGCATCATGTCGACGCGGCCCTCGTCATGGGCCGGATGCAAGGCCGGGGGAAGAAAGATCACGCGCGCCCGGGCTTGCGCATCGCAGGCAGTGGGGTTGAATCGGCTCGTACCGGGAATCCATACGCCACAGAACTCGACGCCTCGTGCCCGCGCGGGCGATGCCTGCAGCCAGCGCTCGAACAGCGGCGAGTGGCCCGCGCATCCAGGCCAGTACACGCGCACGCCGGGCCGGAAGTGCGCGAGGAAGCTCGAGGGTGTCAGCGCCTGCACCATGACAGCCGAGTCTAGGTGAGGACGTCTGAAGCCGTGCGAAGCCGTGCAAGTCGCGGGCACGGCCTGCCGCCCCGCGCTCTCTAGAATATGTCCGTACAACTTGGGCCTCTGGCCCGCAGCCGGATGCGTGATATTTCCGCCGCTGTGCCCAGCCTCGCTGCGACGGCCACCACCTTGCAGCGGGTGGCCGCGGCTGCGTGCCATGCAGCGAGTCACGCGCAACACTGGCACGCGCGCGCCGCGCTGCACGTGCTGGATTGGCTGGGATGTGCAGCCCAGGGTGCGCAGTCGCCCCTGGGGCACGCGATGGGGCGCTGGCTGAGCCTGCAGGGCACCGGAAGGGTGCCCACGCTGGCCTCCACCCGCAGCGACCCCTGTGCTGCGGCGGCCTACCACGGGGCCCTGGGCAGCACGCTGGAGATGGACGACGTGCACCGCAGCTCCGTGCTGCACCCGGGGCCGGTCGTGATTCCCGCAGTGCTGGCCGCCCTGCCGCAGTCGGCCTCGGGCGCAAGCCTGCTGTCTGCCGTCATCGCGGGCTACGAGGCGATGATTCGTATCGGTCGCTGCCTCGGTCCCTCGCACTACCGCTGGTGGCACACCACCGGCACGTCGGGCTGCTTCGGCGCCGCAGCAGGCGCCGCGGTGGCCATGGGGCTGGGCCACGAGGAGGTGGCGCAGGCCATGGCCCTGGCAGGCACGCGTGCCGGAGGCCTGTGGCAGGTGCGCCATGAGGCCTCCTGGGGCAAGAGCTGGCACATGGCCGGGGCGGCGCGCGAGGGTGTGACAGCCGCGCAGCTGGCCAGCTGCGGCATGAGCGGGCCGCTGGGCATCGTGGAGGGCCCCTCGGGTTGGCTGGCGGCCACCGCGCCGGGCAGCCTAGCGCGGACAGCCGATGAATCGGCAGACGGCAGCCACGGATGGCAGCCACGCGAGCCCTGGCTCGCCGATGTGAGTTTCAAGCCCTGGCCCGCCTGCCGTCATGCCCATCCGGCGATGGATGCCTGGCGCGAAGCGACCCGCGGCCGCAGCCTGTGCCCCGATGCGGTCCTCCGCATCGACGTCCATGGCTACGAGGATGCCTTGCGCTTCTGCGATCGAAGCGATCCACAAGACCCTGCACAGGCCCGCTTCTCCATCGCGCACGCGCTGGCGGCGTGGGCCACCCATGGCGAGCCGCAACTCGCCCACTATGAAGGCGCCTGCCTGCGCGATCCTTCGGTGGCAGCGTTGCGCCAGAGGGTGCACCTGCACGTCGATGCGGCAATCCAGGCGGCATACCCCCAGCACTATGGCGCGCGCGTCGTGGTGCAGTGGCGCGATGGCAGCTCCAGCCAGGCCGAGCTGAGAGACACCTTCGGAGACCCCGCGCGCGCCATGAGCGAGGCGGACGTGCAGGGCAAGGCGCGTACGCTGATGCGGGAAGCGGGTTGGCCTGCCACGCGCGTCGAGGCTGCGCTGGCGGCCTGCGAGGCGCTGCCGGTCGCCCGGGACCTCCAGGACTTGACAGCCGTGCTGCTGGACGGGTCACGCGCCGCCCCGCAAACGCAAGACTGACGCATCGGCAGCTCTCGGCGCCCCCAAGGTTCACATGTCGTCGCTCATCGAACAACTGCTGGATCACGCACAAGCCCTGGGCGGCCGCGCACCCAGCGACCCGGCGCGGGAGGCTGCCCTTAGGTTCATCGCGGACAGCGTGGCCGTGGGCCTGGCCGGCAGCCGCCACCCGCGCCGCACGCAGGTGCTGCAGGCCGCTGCGGCCTGGGGCAGCGGCAACGACGCGACGGAGTGGATCAGCGGGCGGCGCTGGCCCGCCGCCTCCGCCGCCTTGCTCAACGCCTGGCAGATCCACAACCAGGAGTTCGACTGCGTGCACGAGCGGGCCGTGGTGCACCCGATGGCCACCATCCTGCCCGCCCTCGTGGCGGTCGGGGAGCGCGAACGTGTGGAGGGCAGTTCGCTCGTGAGCGCGGTGGTGCTGGCCGTGGACGTGGCCGCCACGATCGGCAGCTCGCAGGTCGCGCCGATGCGCTTCTTCCGCCCGGCCATGTGCGGCGCGCTTGGCGCGGCCGTGGGCCTGGCGGCCCTGGTGCGGGCCTCGCGCACGCAGATGGCCGATGCGCTGGGCATCGCCTACAGCCAGCTGGCCGGCACCATGCAGGCGCACGCCGAAGGCTCGCCTACCCTGGCGCTGCAGGTGGGCCTGGCCGCCCGCGCGGCGGTCACGGCGCTGGACCTGGCACTGGCCGGCTTCAGCGGGCCGCGCGACGTGCTCGAGGGCCCCTTCGGTTACTACAACCTCTTCGACCAGCCCCTGGCCCCGCGCGTGGCACAGGTGCAGGCCGAGTTCGAGGCCTGGGCCCGACGGGCCCGGATCGAGGAAGTGAGCCACAAGCCCTTTCCCACCGGGCGCGCGGCGCACGGCGCCCTGGACGGGCTTCGGACGCTGGTGAGCAGCCACGGCCTGCGGCGCGACGACATCGAGACCGTCGAGCTCGCCGCGCCGCCCCTGATCCTGCGTCTGGTGGGGCGGCCCTGGCGGCCCGACATGGACGTGAACTATGCGCGCCTTTGCCTGCCTTACCTGGTGGGCACCTGGTTGCTGGAAGGCAACGTGACGCTGGATCACTTCGACCCGACGGCCCTGCGGCGCGGCGATGTCGAGCAACGGGCCCGCGGCGTGACCTGGCGGCCCAACGATTGCCTCGATCCGAACGCACTGGCGCCTCAGACGGTGCGCGTGGGCCTGAGGGGCGGGCCGTCCCTGCAGGCCGAGCTGCCTGCCGTGCTCGGTCATCCCGCCAGACCGCTGTCGGCCCAGGCGCAGCGGGAGAAGTTCGACCACTGCTGCGCCTATGCGGGCCTGGACGCGACGTCCGCCGGTGTGCTGCACGCGGCCTGCCAGGGGCTCGCGCAGGCCGCCACCCTGCAGCCGTGGCTGGCCGCCATGCAGGCGCGCTGGGCCCGCGACGAAGCCAGGCCTCGGGCCGGCTGAACTGGCATGAACCCGCAGTGCGAAGAGATCCGAACCCTTACCCTGGCGAGTGCCGATGACCCACCTGAGCTACTTCGAGACCTTCGACCCGCGCACGCTGATGGCGGAGTACCCGTTGGGCGAAGCCTTCACGCAAGGCGTGGCACGCATGAGCCGCGACGAGCTGCACGCGCGGCAGGAGAGGCGCTTCGTGCAGCTCATGGCGCGGGCCTGGCAGCTGCCCTTCTACCAGCGGCTGTGGGGCGAACGCGGCTTGCAGCCGGGTGACATCAGGGGCCTGGAAGACATCGTCAAGCTGCCCACCTTCGGCAAGCAGGAGATCATGGACAGCGTGGCGCGGCGCCCGCCGCTGGGAGACTTTCACGGCCAGGAAGTGGCCATCGAGGGCCATCACTGGCCGATGGTGCTGCACACCACGAGCGGCACCACGGGGCGCCCGCAGCCGCTGCTGTTCAGCCCGAAGAGCCGGGAGGTGCAGGCGCTGCTGCTCGCGCGCATCTACCGCATGCAGGGCCTGCAGCCCGGCGAGGTGATGCACTCGGTGTACGGCCACGGCATGATCAACGGTGGCCATTACGTGCGTGAGGCCATCCTGCACTACACGAGCGCCCTGCTCATCACCCCTGGCACCGGCGTGGAGACGCCCTCGGCGCGGCAGGTGGAGCTGATGCGCGACTTCGGCGTCAACGTCATCGTCGGCTTTGCCGACTACATCAAGCGTCTGGCCGACGTGGCGCGCGAACAGGGCATCGAGCCGGGCCGCGACATCCCCGTGCGGCGCATCTGCGGCCACCTCGGCCGCGAGTCGCGCGAGACACTGTCGCAGGCCTGGGGCGGGGCCGAGATGTTCGACTGGTATGGGGTAGGCGACACGGGCGCCGTGGCAGGCGAGGGGCCGGACCACGACGGTCTGTACCTCATGGAGGACGCGCAGTACGTCGAGATCGCCGATGTCGACGACGCCCGGCCGGTGGCGCCGGGGCAGGCAGGCGACATCGTCGTCACGTGCCTGTACAAGGACGACATCTACCCGATCATCCGCTTCAACACGCACGACGTGACGCAGGCGCTGACCACGCCCTCCCGCCTGGGCTTCACGCTGCGGCGCATCGCGGGGTTCCTGGGCCGCAGCGACAACATGGTCAAGGTGCGCGGCATCAACGTCTTTCCGCAGGCACTCGCCCCCATCCTCGAGGAGCGCGAGGACTTCACGGGGGAGTTCCTGTGCACCGCCTCGCGTGACGCGACTGGCCGCGACGAGCTGCGTGTGTCGGTCGAGACCCACGGGCCGCGCGACGACGCGGCTGCCGCACCCTATCGCGAACTGCTGCGGCGCCGGCTCGGCGTGGAGGTGCAGGTGGAGCTCGTCGCCCCCACGAGCCTGGCGCCGCTGACAGGCATCGAGACACGCCAGAAACCCGTGCGCCTGATCGACCAGCGCTTCAAGTGAGCGCGCTACAGCCGCCCCGCACGCCCATGTCGGCCCGAACCCGCGAGCTGTGCCTGGCCGACGCCACCGAGCAGGCCGCCGCGCTGGATCGCGGCGAGGTGACGTGCCTGGCGCTCACCCAGGCTGTGCTCGAGCGCATCGGGCACACGCACACGCGTCTGAACGCCTTCTTGCACCTGGACGAGGCGGGTGCGCTGCAGGCCGCGCAGGCCAGCGACGCGCGCCGCCGCGCTGGCACGGCACTCGGGCCCCTGGAGGGCCTGACGCTGGCCGTGAAGGACAACATCGACGTGGCCGGGATGCCCACAACCGCAGGGATGGCCACCCGACGCGGCCACGTGGCGCCGCAGGATGCCTGGTGCGTGCAGCAGCTGCGCAGCGAAGGCATGGTGGTCCTGGGCAAGCTCAACATGCACGAGGCCGCCCTCGGGGCCACCAACGACAACCCGCACCACGGCCGCTGCGAGCACCCCTTGCGAGCGGGGTACACGCCCGGAGGCAGCAGCGGGGGCTCGGCCTGCGCCGTGGCCGCCGGCCTGTGTGCGCTGGCCCTGGGTACCGACACGATGGGCTCGGTGCGCATCCCGGCCGCGTACTGCGGGGTGACGGGCTTCAAGGCAGGCTACGGCCTCGTGTCCACCCGCGGAACCGTGGCCTGCTGCCATGCGCTCGACCACGTCGGGACGCTGGCTCGCTCGCTGCGAGACCTGCGCCAGGTCATGCCCCGACTGGTCGCCTTCGATGCGCAGTGCGCGGATGCGCGGCAGGTATGGCCCCGGCCGGCCCTCTTGCGACCTCGCTGGCTCGCGGCCGCCGATCCGAACGCAATGGGCTGGCAGCGCGAGGTCGTCGACGCCTACGGCCAGGCACTGTCGCGCCTGCGTGCACGCGGTGACGAAGTGGTGCCCGTGGACCTGGGCGGCTACGACTTCGGGCGGGCGCGCCGAGCAGGGCTGCTCCTGGCCGAGGCCGATCTGCTGGTCGAGCACGCTCAGGACTGGGATGCGCGCCGTGAACTCTTCTCGCCCGAACTGACGAGCTTGCTGTCGTGGGGCGAACGCCAGGGGGCCGCAGCCTGCGCCGCAGCGAATCGCACCGTGGCAGCCGCCCGCGTCGAGGTGCAGCGCTGGTGGCGCATGGGTGACGTGATGCTGCTGCCCACCGCACCCCAGACGGCCTTCGCGTTCGGCAGCCCCGCGCCGGTCAACCAGGCCGACCTCACCAGCATCGCAAACATGGCCGGGGTGCCGGCCATCAGCCTGCCCCTTCCGGTGGCCCCGGGCGCCCTGCCGATCGGCCTGCAGGCCATTGCGCCCGAAGGTCACGAGGACACGCTGCTGAACCTGCCCCTTTCGGGCGTCTGCCGGGAGTGACTCCGACCATGAAGCTGAGCGGCCTGCGTGTGCTGGACCTGTCGCTTTTCCTGCCAGGCCCCCATCTGACGATGATGATGGCCGACCACGGCGCCGAGGTCATCAAGATCGAGCCGCCCACGGGCGAGCCCGTGCGCCAGGTCGGCCTGCGCCAGGATGGCCACACCGTGTGGTTTCGCAACACCCACCGCAACAAGCGCTGCATCGTGCTCAACCTCAAGCACGACGCCGCGCGGGAGGCCTTCCTGCAGCTGGCTCGGCAGGCCGACGTGATCGTCGAGGCCTTCCGCCCCGGCGTGGTGGATCGGCTGGGCGTGGGGTATGAAGCCGTGCGTGCGGTCAACCCGCGCATCGTCTACTGCTCCATCTCGGCATTCGGCCAGAGCGGGCCCATGCGCGCCAACCCCGCACACGATCTGGGCGTGCAGGCCGAGGCAGGGCTGGTGTCGGTGAACCTGGGTGCCGATGACCAGCCCGCGATGCCCGGCGTGCCCGCGTCGGACCTGGCCGCCTCGCTGATGGCGCTGTCGGGCATCCTGATGGCCTTGCTGCGGCGCGAGACGTCCGGCCAGGGCGACTACCTGGACATCGCCATGTACGACAGCCTGCTGGCCTGGACGCCCAACGTGATGGGCCCTCCCTTTGCGCTGCAGCGCGCGCCCGTGCCCAAGCATGAGCGCAGCTGGGGCGGGGCCTCCTTCAACCAGATCTACGCCACCCAGGATGGCCGGCACCTCGTTCTTGCGGGCAGCGAGCACAAGTTCGTGGAGAACCTGCTCGGCGCGCTCGGCAGGCCCGATCTCACCCACCTCGCCACGAGCCCCCCGGGGCCGGCGCACGAGCCGGTGCGCGCCTTTCTGCGCCAGACCTTCAGCACGCGCACGCTTGCCCAATGGAGCGAGTTCCTGCTGCGCCTGGACGTGGCCTGGGCGCCGGTACGCACCCTGCACGAGGCCGTGACGAGCGAGCTCGCGCGCGAGAGACAGATGGTGGTGGAGGATCCGCCCGGTACGCCGCACCTGGGCTTGCCGATCAAGTTTCGCGAGGAGCCGGGCCGCCTGGATCCCCGCCTGGAGGAGCTGGGCGAATCGACCTCGGAGGTGCTGCGCAGGGCCGGCTACAGCGACGAGCAGATCAGCACCCTGCGCTCGCTGGGGGCGCTCGGCTGAGGCAGCCCCGCGCAGGCGGCTCCGGCCTTCAGGCTGCCAGCGGCTCGCCGGGCCACGATGGCACGGCCACGCCCTGCCACTGGCCGCTCACGCGGGTCTCGTCGATCAGGGTGCGCTGCAGGATGCGGCCCTCGCGGTACCAGTGCCAGACGCGGCTGCGCGCCTGGCCATCGTCGCTGAGCTGGATCATCTCGTAGAGGTACACACCCGGCTCGCCCTTGCGCACCCAGTGCAGCATGGTGGTGCGATGCCGGTCGTCCAGGCCCACATCGGCCGCCCAGCCCTCGATGAGATCGCTCACGAAGACGATGCGGTCGCCCTCGACCAGCGCCGGGAAGTCACGTACCTCGGTGCGGCCATCGGCCCACCGGTAGTGGTTGGTCTGGTGGTACGGGTAGGGGCCGCTGTCGGGAAAGCGGCACACCAGGCGGGAGCAGTGTTCGTCGGTCTTGTTGCCCTGGGCGTCATAGACGCGATACCAGCCGTCCCACACGCCCTCATGGCGTGCCAGCAGCGGGAACCGGCTCTTGATGTCGAAGCCTGCCATCGCCTTGCACCTCCTGCCCGAAGCCGTCCGGCCACCCCTGAAGCCGGGCGCGGCCAGTATAGTGTTGTCCGGACAACTTCGGCCGCGGCGCCGCGACCCGCATGACCGGCACACACCGAGGCGCAGCCCCTTCGATGAGCTGTTTCATGATCGTGCAAGCCCGCATCGTGGATGCGGAGCGCTTCAAGGCCTACACCCAGGTGGTACCCGGGCTCGTGGCCCGCTTTGGCGGGCGCTACCGCGTGCTGGGCGGCACCCCCACGACGCTGGAGGGCGTCTGGCCGGAGGTCAAGACGGTGGTGAGCGAATGGCCGGACCGGGCATCTGCCCAGGCCTTCTGGGACAGCCACGAATACGCGCAGGCGCGCAAGCTGCGCGAAGGAACGGGTGAATTCACCGTGGTGCTGATCGATGGCTGCGCGGCCGCGCCGGCGGCCATGGAGGCACCGCACTCTCCTGCTGCGGATGAAGACTGAAGAGGCCCCTGGATGAGCGCACATGCTGCCCCCCACGACTCGGCTCCTGCCGGGCCTGCTGCAGATTGCGCAACGGCGGCTGCCGTCGCGCCCTACACGGCCGTGGCGCTGCAGACCACCTGCCACGCCATCAACCGCGCGGCCAGTGTGGGGGAAGCGCGCGAGAAGATGCTCGCCAACATCGACCGGGTGGGCCGGCAGATTCGTGCGGCCAAGGCTTTTGTCGGGCCCGATGTCAGGCTCGTGGTGCTGCCCGAGTACTTCGCCTCGAGCTACCCGCTGGGCGATGCGCTGCCTGCCTGGGCCGGGCGGGCAGCCTGGGCTCCCGAGGGTCCCGAGTACGCGGCCGTGGGCGCGCTGGCGCGGGCCCACGGCGTCTACCTGAGCGGCAATGCCTACGAGACCGACGCGCACTTCCCGGGCCTGTACTTCCAGTCGAGCTTCATCTGTGACGACCAGGGCGTGCTCATCCTGCGCTACAGGCGACTGGTGTCGATGTTCGCGCCCACTCCGCACGATGTGTGGGACCGCTACCTCGATCACTACGGGCTGGAGGCCGTGTTCCCGGTGGCCGACACGCCCCTGGGCCGCCTGGCCTGCATCGCGAGTGAGGAAATCCTCTACCCGGAGATCGCCCGCGCACTGGCCCTGAAGGGGGCGGAGGTATTCCTGCACTCCACGAGCGAGGTGGGCAGCCCACGCCTGACCCCCAAGGACGTCGCCAAGCGTGCACGGGCCTACGAGAACATCGCCTGGGTGGTGTCGGCCAACAGCGCCGGCATCGTCGACACCGACTTCCCGGCCCACAGCACGGACGGCATGTCCAAGATCGTCGACCACAAGGGCGAGGTACGTGCCGAGGCCGGCTACGGGGAGTCGATGGTGGCGCATGCGGAGGTGGACATCGCGGCCGTGCGCCGCGCGCGCGCCAAGCCCGGCATGGCCAATGTGCTGGCGCGCCAGCGGCTGGAGCTTTTCGCCGCCCTGTACGCGGGCAGCGTCTATCCGGCCAACACGATGCTCGATGCACAGGGTGAGCCCTTCGTGCCCGAGCGCGCGCACTTCATGGCGCAGCAGCAGCGTGCCATCGCCGAACTGCGCGCGCGCGGCCTCCTGCTGCCGGTATCCGGCCCGCGACCCGCCTGAGAAACGAGAGGCGGGCGGGATCGGGCTCGGGCGGTGGCCTAGACCCTGGCACGCATGTCCAGCATCCACCCCTCCTGCGCATCGGCTCGGCCCGCCACCATGTCGCGGTAGGCCTGCAGGGCACGGTCTGCACCGTGGTGCCGGACGATCCGCATCCACCGGCCCTGCTGCACCCGGGCGATGAAGCTCGACCACGCAAGCCCCATGCGTCGCTGCAGTTCCGCTGCCCCCCAGCCCTCGGGAGGCGCCGCACTGCGGGCCTTGGCCTGCGCCGGGGCAAAGAACAGCACCGGGCGCGGCCCAGGCAGGCCTTTGCCCGAGCCCAAGGCGCTCCAGTGTGTGCCGCCGATGGAGCTGCTGTAGGTCAACCGCTCACCCCAGTGGGTGTGCACCCGAAGGCGCAGCGCGGCATCTCCCGCGAAGTCGATGTAGAGCGTGGGCACCTTCGGGTCCAGCTCCTCCAATCGATCGTAGGTGAGGACTTCGTCATGACAGCCCATGCCCTGCCCGAAGCCTGCGTTGGCCGGCGAAGTCAGGCCCACGAGCCGCGGCGAGCTGGCCGCGGCGCGCCGCTGCCACAGGCAGTGCGCAGTGGCCTGGGCGGTCTTGCTCGAGGCGCTGGAGAGCAGCACCTGGCGGGCGCCGAACAAACCCTGCTCGGCAAGGAAGTCGTCGAGCAGCCAGGCCGTCAGGAAGAGCGGCCGCAGCACGGCCTGCAGGCCCTCTCCTTCGGGCGTCCAGCCTGGGTCCGCATCGCAGAACTGGATCTGGTTGTAGACCGGCGCGAGGCCTTGACGATGCGCCACGCCGTCGAAGAAACCGGCCGGTCCAATCCGCTTGGGCTCCACCACGAG
>JBJTVI010000470.1:0-3278 GCA_046081145.1 Rubrivivax sp. | reverse complement strand
TGCTCCTTGTGGCCGATTACGACAGGGAGAAGGAGTTGCGCAAGAGCCTGCGCGTGCGCAGCCAGTCGACGATGGTCGTCTTTCGCGGCAGCACCGAGCGCGCGCGGCTGGGGGGCGACACCTCGGCCGAGAAGTTTCGCACCGCGCTGCGGGCTGCGCTTTGAGGCTGAGCCCGTGTCCCTTAGCCTGTCCCTGCCCCAGGCTGCGCTGAGCCTGGCCGCCGGCAGCCTCACCACGCTCAACCCCTGCGTGTTCCCGCTGCTGCCGCTGGACGTGGGCGGGGCGCTGCAGGCCAACCGGCTCGCGCCTGTGGCGATGGGCCTTGGCATGGCGCTGTCCTTTGCCGCCATCGGCGTCCTGGTCGGGCTGGCCGGCCCGGCGCTGGGCCTGGACGGCGACCATGTGCGCGCCGCGGGTGGCTGGCTGCTGGTGGCGCTGGCCGCGGTGATGCTCGTGCCGGCCTGGAGCGAGCGCTTCACGCAGTGGATGACGCCACTGGCCACGGGGGCGCAGTCGGCGTCCTCGCGCCTGCCCGGTGGCTCGCTGCTCGGGGCACTCGGCCTGGGTGCGTTGCTGGGGCTGGTGTGGAGCCCGTGCTCGGGGCCGCTGCTGGCCTCGGCGCTTACTCTAGTGGCCAGCGAGGGCGGAGGCCTGCGCGGCGGAGTGATCCTGGGCCTGTTCGGCATCGGCGCGGCGGTGCCGCTGGTGATCGTGGCCTACGCCTCGCGCGCGGGCTTCCTGCGGGCGCGCGGCTGGCTGCTGGCGCGCGTGGCGCGCATCAAGGCCGCCTTCGCGGTGCTGCTGGGGGCGATGGGCGTGGCCATCCTCACGGGTGCGGACAAGTGGCTGGAGGCGCGCCTGGTCGCGCTGCTTCCCGAGGGGTGGCTGCGGTTGACGGTACTCTTCTGAGTCCGGCCGACTCGGCCACCCCGCCACCCGGCCCACCCGCGCTTGCCCCGCCTCTTGTTCCCACCGACACCCCTGCCGACCACCGCCCACCTGGCCAACCTGCGCGGCATCCGCCTGATGACGGCGGCCATGGCCTGCTTCATCGTCAACGACACGCTCGTGAAGGTGGCCAGCCAGTGGCTGCCGGCCGGGCAGCTGATCTTCGTGCGCGGCCGGATGGCCACCGCGCTCGTGCTGGCCGTGATGCGCGCCACGGCCACGCCGGTGTCGAGCCTGCGCCGGGCGGGCCGCGTCGTGGCCTGGCGCGCCGCTCTGGACGCGCTGGCCACCTTTGCCTACCTGCTGTCGCTGTTTCACCTGCCGCTGGGCAACGCCACGGCCATCAACATGGCCTCGCCGCTGGTGATCACGCTGGCAGCCGCGCTGCTGCTGGGCGAGCGCGTGGGCCCGTGGCGCTGGGCCGCGGTGGCCCTGGGCTTTGCCGGCGTGCTGCTCGTCGTGCAGCCGGGCCTGGAGGGCTTCAACGCCTGGGCCTGGCTGTGCCTGGGCGGCACCACCCTGCACGCGCTGCGCGACCTGCTCACGCGCCACGTTCCGGCCGGCGTGCCCTCGCTGGCGGTGACGCTGGCCACGGCCGCAGCCGTGACGACGCTGGCCGGCGCCGTCACGCTCGTGCAGGGCTGGGTGCCGATGGGCCCCCGGCAGCTGGCCGTGCTCGCGGCCGCGGCCGTCTTCTTGGCCAGCGGCTACCACCTCGTGATCCAGGCCACGCGCATCGGCGAGCTCTCGGCGGTGGCGCCCTTTCGCTACAGCGGGCTGCTGATGGCCGTGGCAGCAGGCTGGCTGGTGTGGGGCGAGGTGCCCAACGCGCTGGCCTGGGCAGGCATCGCCGCCATCGTCTCCTCGGGCCTGTACCTGCTTCGACCGGTCAGGCCCTGAGGCCCGGCGGGCGGCCGGGCCATGCTCAGTCCGGGGCGGGTGTGTCGACCACCTGCGCCGTGAGCTGCTCGCGCAGCCGGCGCAGGCGCTCGCGCGGGCTCTCGCGCGGGACGCTGCCATCGCCTTCGTCCAGGCGCATCTCGGCGATGAAGCGGCTCGCCACGCCGGCCACGATGTCGCGCCCGCGCTTGCGCCGGCGCAACGTCGAGACGGCCAGCGTGCGCCGCGCGCGGGTGATGCCCACGTACATGAGCCGCCGCTCCTCGTGCAGCCGCTCCGGGGTGAGCGCCTCCTCGCCTCCGACAAAGGGCAGCAGGCCCTCGTTGACGCCAGCCAGCACGACGTGTGGCCACTCCAGCCCCTTGGCCGCGTGCAGCGTGGACAGCGTCACCACATCGGCATCCTTCTCGCGCTCGGCCAGGCTGATGATGACGCTGATGGTCTGCGCCACCTGCAGCACGCTCTGGCGCCCGGTCTCGAAGGTACCGCCTTCCTGGGTGAGCTGCCCGCCGCAGCGCCGCGCGATCCAGTCGACGAAATCGATCACGTTGCTCCAGCGCGCGGCGGCGAGCTTCTCGCTGTCCTCGGTGTCGAGCAGGTGCTGCTCGTAGCCGATGGCCTTGAGCCACTCCATCAGGAAGACGCGCGCCGCCTCCTCGCCCTCGGTTTGGCGGGCGCGGTACTCGAGGTCGCGCACCTCGCGCCCGAACTCGTGCAGCGCGTGCAGCGCCTTGTCGCGCAGCACGGTCGACAGGCTCGGCGAGAACAGGGCCTCGAAGAGGCTCGTCTTCCAGCGTGCAGCAAATTCGCCCAGGGTGGCCAGCGTCTGGTGGCCAATGCCGCGCTTGGGCGTGGTGACGGCGCGCAGGAAGGCAGGGTCGTCGTCGGCGTTGACCAGCAGGCGCAGCCACGCGCACAGGTCGCGGATCTCGGCGCGGTCGAAGAAGCTCTGGCCGCCGGAGACCTTGTAGGGGATCTGCGCGGCGCGCAGCTTCTGCTCGAAGGCCCGGGCCTGGTGGTTCGCGCGGTAGAGCACGGCGCAGTCGGCCCAGTGCGGCGCCGCGCCGCTGGCACGCAGCGCGCGCAGGCGCGAGACCGCTCGCTCGGCCTCGTGCTCCTCGCCGTCGCATTCCACGACCACCACCGGCTCGCCCTCACCGCGGTCGCTCCAGAGCTTCTTGGCGTAGAGCTTGGGGTTGGCCGCGATCACGCGGTTGGCCGCGCGCAGGATGGCCCCCGTGGAGCGGTAGTTCTGCTCCAGCGGGATCACCTCCAGCCTCGGGTAGTCCTGTGGCAGGCGCTTCAAGTTTTCCAGTGTCGCGCCGCGCCAGCCGTAGATGCTCTGGTCGGCATCGCCCACGGCGGTGAAGACACCTTCGCGACCGACCAGCGCCTTGAGCAGTTCGTACTGCACGGCGTTGGTGTCCTGC
>JBJTVI010000469.1:0-6936 GCA_046081145.1 Rubrivivax sp. | reverse complement strand
CGGCCTACATGCGCCACGTGCAGGACAACGCCGAAGAGTCGGTGCGCCGCGTCATCACGGCACTCAAGGATGGGCGCTTCGAGCTGCCGCTGGACAACGGCGCGCGCATCTGCGTGCGCGTGCAGGTCGACGCCGCCGCGCGCGAGGCCACCATCGACTTCACCGGCACGAGCGCGCAGCTGCCCAACAACTTCAACGCCCCCAAGGCGGTGACGATGGCCGCCGTGCTCTACGTCTTTCGCACGCTGGTGGAAGACGACATCCCGCTCAATGCGGGGTGCCTCAAGCCGCTGCAGGTGACCGTGCCCGAGGGCTGCATGCTCAACCCGAACCCGCCTGCGGCGGTGGTGGCCGGCAATGTCGAGACATCGATGTGCGTGACCAACGCGCTCTACGGGGCGCTCGGGCTCATGGCGGCTTCGCAGTGCACGATGAACAACTTCACCTTCGGCAACGACCGCCACCAGTACTACGAGACCATCTCGGGCGGCAGCGGGGCAGGCGCGCGGCTGGATGCCGCCGGGCAGGTCGTGGGCGGCTTTGCCGGCACGAGCGTGGTGCAGACGCACATGACGAACTCGCGCCTGACCGACCCCGAGGTGCTGGAGTTCCGCTTCCCGGTGCGGCTGGAGAGCTATGCCATCCGCACCGGCTCGGGCGGCGCCGGGCGCTGGCGCGGCGGCGAGGGCGGGGTGCGGCGCGTGCGCTTCCTCGAGCCGATGACGGCCTCCATCCTGTCCAACGGCCGCGAGGTGCCGGCCTTTGGCATGGCCGGTGGCGAGCCTGGGGCGTGTGGCGAGAACCGCGTGGAACGCGCCGACGGCCGCATCGAGCGGCTGCGCCACATCGGCAGCGTCGAGATGGCAAGCGGCGACGTGTTCGTGATCGAGACGCCGGGCGGCGGGGGCTACGGGGCAGCCGTGGAGGGGGTGGCGACCCAGGCTTCGACCTTCTCGCGCAGCTGAGCGGCTCTGAAGGGCTTGGCGAGCCAGTCGTCCATGCCGGCGGCGAGGCAGTCCTCGCGGTCGCCGAGGATGGCGTTGGCCGTCACGGCGATGATCGGCGTGCGCGGCGAGCCGCGTGACAGCTCCATCTCCCGCATCAGCCGCGTGGCCTCCAGGCCGCTCATGATGGGCATCTGCACATCCATGAGCACCGCCTGGAAGGGCTGGCGCGAGAAGAGCTGCACGGCCTGCGCGCCATCCTGCGCCAGGCTCACGCGGTAGCCCTGGCGCTCGAGCAGCCAGGTCAGCAGCTTCTGGTTGGCGGGGTTGTCCTCCACCACCAGGATGTTCGGGGCGTCGCCAGCCACGTTGGCCCGGGGGGCGGGGGCCGTCACGGGGAACTCGGTCGGTGCCTCCACCGAGGCCTGCGGCCACTGCGGCTCCAGCAACGGCAGCGTGACATGAAAGACGCTGCCCTTGCCCGGGGTGCTCTCCACCCAGATGCGACCGCCCATGAGTTCCACCAGCCGCTTGCTGATGCTCAAGCCCAGGCCCGAGCCGCCATAGCGCCGGGTGGTGGAAGCATCCTCCTGCACGAAGGCCTCGAAGATGCCCTCGTGCATGGCCGGGGAGATGCCGATGCCGCTGTCCTTGACCGCCAGGTGCAGCCAGGGCTGCTCGCTGCCCAGGGCGTCGCAGCCCAGGACGAGGTCCACGCGGCCCTTTTCGGTGAACTTCACGGCGTTGCTCAGCAGGTTCAGCAGCACCTGGCGCACCCGCGTGGGGTCCCCCGTCAGGGACACGGGCAGGTCGCCCTGCGCGCGGTAGGTGACCGGGAGGTTCTTGGCCTGCGCCTGCGCACGCACGACGCTGCAGGCCTCCTGGGCGATGCCGGCCGGGTCGTAGGGCACACGCTCGATCTGCAGCCGCCCGGACTCGATGCGGGAGAAATCCAGGATGTCGTTGATCACCGCCATCAGCGCGTTGGCCGAGGTGCGCGCGATCGTGAGGAATTCGCGCTGCTCTTCGGTGAGCGGCGTCTCGAGCGCCAGGTCGGTCATGCCGATGATGCCGTTGATCGGGGTGCGGATCTCGTGGCTCATGTTGGCCAGGAACTCGCTCTTGACGCGGTTGGCCTCCTCGGCGGCGTCCAGCGCCCGCTCCAGGGCCTGCCGGCCCGCCTCGCGCTCGGCCACCAGGCGCCCCCCGGCGGCAGAGAGCTGCGCCACGTCCCCGGCCTCGTCGGCGGTGGCGCCGCCCAGCGCGCCCGGCTCGGCGGGCGCACCGGCCGTACCGGGACCCGCAGCAGCCGGCTGGGCCCGCAGGCCCGCCAGAACCTCGCGCAGCGAGACGAGCGCACGCTCGCGCGCCTGGAGCTCGCCGCGCAGGCTGGAGGCCGTCTCGTTGAGGGCCTGCACCATGGGGCGGAACTCCAGCGGCATGCCCTCCATCAGGGGCTCGAGAACGGGCGAGCGCTCGGGCTGCTCGGCCCGGCCGACGAGCAGGGCGCGGTCGAGCGTGCCGAGCCACTTGCGCAAGGGGAAGAGGATGAGCAGCATGCCGCCGACGATCGCCGCCACCGCCAATGCGAGCGCCGACTGCACGAGGCGCCAGAGGTCGCCCGCGAAGCGCTCGGTGTCGAACTTCAGGCGCAGCACGCCGTAGTCGCGCCCGCCGGCATTGATGACCTCGTTGACCTCCGACAGGTGCGCGGCCACCTCCGCGCGCAGCCACTGCGGTGGGGGCACGCGGTCGGCGGCCCGCGCGCGGGCGCGCAGCACCGCGCCATTGGTGTCGATGAAGGCGGCCTCGGCGAAGGGCGAGCGGGTCACGGCCTTGTCCAGCGTGCGCTGGATGGTGTCGAAATCGCCGATCACGGCACTCTCGGTGACGATCTGGCCGGTGAGCTGGTTGAGCATGAGGGCCGCCTGCTGCGCCTCGTCCAGCGTCTGCTCGTAGTGGAAGCGGTAGAAGATGCCGAGCCCCAGGCCCACGAACAGCACGAGCGTGCCCGCGTAGAGGGCGAACACGCGCCCGACCAGCGACTGCGGCACCCTCAGGGGGAAGCGGCGCAGTGGCATCCGGGCCTCAGCGCAGCGAGGGCGGGGCCTTCTGGTAGAAGCGCCGGTACGAGGCGTAGTCGGCGTCGCTGGAGGCGATGAAGTGGGGCTGCTCGCTCAGGCCCACCGCCTCGGAGGCGCGGCGCAGGATCTCGCGCCCGGCCGGATCCTGGTGCATCTCGATGAAGGCCTTGGCCACCGCGCGCACGTGGGCATCGGGCACCTTGCTGGAGGCCATTAGCGCCAGGTCGTGGTAGCCCTCGGAGGTCCATAGCACGCGGAACTTGCGGTTCTCGCGGTTGGCGTAGCCCTCCACCAGCATCGAGTTGCTGCCCGTGGCCTGGGCTCGGCCGGAAAACATCTGCGCGAAGGCCGCGTTCTGGTTGCCGCCGAACTCCACCTTCACGTTGATGCCGCGCGCGAGCATCTGGCCGTAGGTGACCTTGTAGCCGATGAAGGCCTCGGGCCCGGCAAAGACCATCGTCTTGCCCTCGAGCTCCTCGAGTTTCTGGATGGGCGAGTCGGCCGGCACGGCAATCTGGCCGTAGATCTGGGGCACGTTGCGCCGCCCGAACACCTTCCACCCGAGGGCATCGCGGTCGGGGGAGAAGAGGTGGTTGGAGAAGACGAACTCCACCTCGCGTGCGAGCACGTAGCTCGTCGTGTCGGCCGAGGTGCGCCCGATCTTGAGCTCGAGCCGGATGCCGCTCTTGCCCTCCACGTACTGCACGATCGGGTTCCAGTATGCCGCCGTCTTGGCGATGTCCCACTGGTTGACGGGGGAGAAGCGGTAGACGGTCGGGGCGGCGGCGGGTGCCTGAGCCAGGGCTGCCGGAGCACCCAGGCTCAGACAGCCCACGCAGGCCGCAAGCGGCAGGATCAGGCGCCGGCGCAGGCGCAGTCTGGGCAGGACCATGGGCCGGGCTCCTCAGGGGGGTGTGGACAGGGGCTGACCCGCCACGACGGCGGTGGGCAGGCCGGTGCGCTCGCGCAGCCACTGCTCGAAGACGGGCGCCGGCTCCGGGCGGGCGTACAGGTAGCCCTGCACCTCGTCGCAGCCCATGTCGTGCAGCCGGCTGGCCACCTCCGGCTCCTCGATGCCCTCGGCCACGGTGACGAGGCTGAGGCTGCGCGCGATCTGCAGCATGGCCAGCACGATGGCGCGGTCCTGCTCGTCGTCGTGCAGGTTCATGACGAAGGAGCGGTCGATCTTGAGCTTGTCCACCGCCAGCCGCTTGAGGTAGGCCAGGCTCGAGTAGCCGGTGCCGAAATCGTCGATCGTCAGCCGGATGCCCTGCTGCTTCCAGCGCCGCAGCAGGGAGGTCACCATGTCGTCGCTCTGCAGCAGGATCGACTCGGTGAGCTCGAGCTCGAGCAGGGTCGGGTCCAGCCCGGTGGCCGAAAGCGCCTCGCGCACGTCGGCCTCGACGATGCCCTGGCGGAACTGCATGGCCGAGAGGTTCACCGCCATGGTCAGGCGCGGCAGCCCGCAGGCCTGCCAGCGCGCCGCCTGTCGGCAGGCCTCCTGCAGGACCCAGCGGCCGATGGGCACGATCAGCCCCGTCTCCTCGGCCGCAGCGATGAAGGACACCGGCGGCAGCAGCCCGTGGCCCGGGCGGCGCCAGCGGATGAGGGCCTCCACCCCCACGACGCGGTTGTCGGCCAGGCTCACCTGGGGCTGGTAGTGCAGCTCGAACTCCTGGCGCTCGATCGCCTGCGTGAGGGCCTCGCGCGTCCTGACGTACTGCACGAGGTTGGCGTTCATCTGCGGCTCGAAGAAGCGAAAGGCGTTGGGCCCGGACTTCTTGGCTTCGTACAGCGCCATGTCGGCGTTGCGCATGAGCATCTCGCCGCTCATGCCGTCCTGCGGATAGAGCACGGCCCCGACGCAGAAGGAGGTGAGGATCTGGATGCCGTCGAGGTCGAAGGGCTCGACATGGCGCTTGAGGATGCGCTCGCAGGCGTTGGTCACCTGGTTGGCGCCCTTCACGTTGGCCAGCACGATCATGAACTCGTCGCCCGAGAGCCGAAAGAGGGTGTCCTCCGCGCGCAGACAGCCCGCCAGGCGGCGCGCCACGCTCTTGAGGAGCAGGTCGCCCAGCGCGTGCCCGTGGGTGTCGTTGACGTACTTGAACTTGTCCAGATCGAGGTAGAGCAGGGCGATCTGCGACTGGTGGCGTGAGGCCGATCCGATCGCCTGCTGCAGACGCTCCAGGCCCAGCACCCGATTGGGCAGGCTCGTGAGCGGGTCGTGGAAGGCCAGGAAGTCGATCTGCTGGCGCGCCTGCTCCTGCGCCGTCACGTCCAGGAACACGCCGTGCATGCGCACCGCGCGCCGCGCCGGGCCGTCGCCCTCGAACTGCGTGCGCCCGCTGCACTGCACCCAGCGCAGTGTGCCGTCGGGCCGGATCACGCGGTGCTTGCTCTCGAGCTCCCCGCTGCCGGCCGGATCGATGGCGCGGGCGTGGGCCTCGCGCACGAGAGAGACGTCATCGGGGTGGACGACCGGCGGCACCTCTCCCGGCGGCGAGACGGGCTGGTCCGCCGCCAGCCCGAAGATGCGGCGCGTCTCGATGGACCAGTAGGAGGTGCCACGCACCAGGTCGTAGTCGAGCACGCCGAAGTGGGCCGCCTGAGCGGCCAGCCGCATGCGTTCCTCGTTCTCGCGCACCGCGCGGCGCTGCTGTTCGAGCATCAGGTGCAGGCGCACGCGGGCGCGCAGCACCTCCTTGTTGACGGGCTTGTGGATGAAATCCACGGCGCCGTTGCCCAGGGCCTGCGATTCGCTCTGCGGGTCGTTGCGCGCCGTCACGTAGATCACCGGGATCGCGCGCCAGGCGGGGGTGTCGCGCAGGACGGCGTGCACCTCGTAGCCGCTCATGCCGGGCATCATCACGTCCAGCAGCACGATGTCGGGCAGCGGCCCGGCCTGCAGCGCCTCCAGGGCCTGCGGGCCCGAGATCGCGGTGACGCAGTCGTGCTCGTGGCGCAGCATGCCGACCAGCACATCCAGGTTGATCTGGATGTCGTCGACGATGAGAACGCGTGAGCGCATGGACGGCGGCGGGTCGCAGGGCGCGGGGCTCGGGAGAGACATTGTCCACTACCTCGGCGCCGGGCCCAAGAGACTGAGCGGCCGAGCGGTGCAGGCCCGCGCCGGCCTGCTCGGGTCCTTCAGCGCGGCCGGAAGGTGATCTCGATGACCGGCGGCACGCGGCCGTCGGCGTCGCGCGGGAGGGTGCCGGTGCGGTCGATGGCACGCAGCACCGCCTCATCCCACTCGGGGTGGCCGCTGGATTCCTTGATGCGCCGGCCGATGACCGAGCCGTTGGGCCCGGCCCGTACCTCCACCACCGCGGCCGGGTTGCCGGGCAGCTGGCTCGTGAACACGATGTTCGGGAAGATCGCCTGCACGAGCCGCCCGGCGTAGGCCGCACTGGGAGCCGCGTCTGTGGCGGCGCTGCCGGTCGTGCCGCCTGCGGGGATCTGCCCCATCAGGCGGCGCAGGTTCTCCTCGCGCTGGCGCGCAAGCTGCGTTTCCTCGGCCTTGGCCTGGTCGGCTCGCTGGCGCTCGGCCTGCTGGCGCTCGGCCCGCTCCTGGCGGGCCTTGGCGGCGCGCTCGGCTTTCTCCTGGGCGGCTTTCTCGCGGTTGGTCTTCTCCTGCGCGGCCCTCTCCTGCGCCGCCTTTTCCTGAGCAGCCTTTTCCTGAGCAGCCTTTTCCCGGTTGGCCTTTTCCTGGGCGGCCTGCTCGCGCGCCGCCTTCTGTGCGGCGCGCTGCGCCTCGGTGCGGCGCTGCGCCTCGCGCTCGCGGGCGATATCGGCCTCGCGCGCGGCCTGCCGGGCGCGTGCCGCCTCGGCCGCGGCCTGTGCGCGGGCCAGCGCGGGGTCGGGCACCGCGGGGGGGGCAGGGGGAGGAGCCGGAGCAGGCGCCG
>JBJTVI010000468.1:0-3052 GCA_046081145.1 Rubrivivax sp. | reverse complement strand
CGCCACCCACTGCGCGAGGTAGCCCCCGAGCGAGCTGCCCACGAGGTCGAAACGCTCCAGGCCGAGCGCATCGGCCACCGCCACGACGCCATCGGCCAAGACCGGCGCCGCATCGTGGGCGGGGTAATGGATGGCCACCATCATGCGCCGGTCGCCGTAGGCGAGCAACTGGCGACACCACGATTCGGCGGTACCCTGCGCGCCGGGCAGCCACAGCACGGGCAGCCCTGAGCCACTGCCGGCCGTACGTACGATCTCGACCGCGCGCCCTTGCGCCTGTACCGTCGACACCGGCCACGTCGCGCGCAACCTCTGCAGAACCTCGGTACCCATCTTCAGCCTCCCTCCACCCTGAACGGCACCCGGCCCAGGCCGGCTACTTCGGCCTGCACCAGGCCCGCAGCCGGCAGCGGATCGGCGGCCGTGGCGGCTCCGGCCAGCAGCACGCTGCCCGCGCTGACCTTCAGCCCATGGCGCCGCGCGAGCTGCCAGGCTGCATGCAGCGCCCGCCAGGGGCTGCCGAGGGTGGCGGCACTGCTGCCGAGCTGCCGAACCCGAGCGTCGAACTGTGTCACGATGCCCAGGTTGTCGAGCGCGGGCGGCACGCGCCGCCAGGGCCCGACCACGAAGCCGCAGCCCGAGGTGTTGTCGGCCACAACCGCATCGAGCGAGAAGCGGAAATCGGCGTAGCGCGAGTCGATGATCTCCATCGCAGGCGCCACCGCCTCGACGGCTCCGATGAGCTGGCTCGCGCGCTCAACGGCATACAGCTCGCGCCCGAGCAGCATCGCCACCTCTGGCTCGACACGGGGATAGATGGCGTGGCTGCGCGCGAACGCGCCCCCGTCTGCGACCTGCAGCGAAGCGGTGAGCTGCCCGATGACCGTCTCGTGCACGCCCATCTGGGCCATCTTGGCGCGGCTCGTGAAGCCCATCTTGGCGCCGCTCAAGCGTTCGCCGGCCGCCTCGCGCAGGGCGATGCCGGCGTGCTGCACGGCATAGGCGGCCGGCAGGTCCAGCCACGACACGTCGGGCTGGGGCATCGGCTGGCGCTGCGTGCGCGCCTGATGCAGCGCGGCGGCCAGCGCGGCCACACCTTCGCGGGTCGCGGCGGCGCCGGCGCTCACGCGCCAAACCCCACACGTACCGAGCCGAGCCCCTCGATGTGCGCCTCGAAGAGATCGCCGGGCTCGGCCTTGACCATCGGCCCGAGCGCCCCGGACATCACGAGGTCCCCGGCGCGCAGCGGCTCGCCCATCTCCACGAGCTTGCGCGCCAGCCACACCACCGCGTTCACCGGGTGCCCCAGGCACGCCGCGCCCACCCCGGTGGACACCTCCTCGCCGCGGCGCTCCATCACCATGCCGGCGAGCCGCAGGTCGACCTCGCCCAGCCGGCGCGGTTCGTTTCCCACGACGAAGAGGCCCGAGGAGGCGTTGTCGGCCACCGTGTCGAGCAGCTTGATATTCCAGTTTTCGATGCGGCTGCCCACGATCTCGATGGCCGGCAGCACGAACTCCACCGCGCGCATCACCTCCGCAGGTGAGGCGCCGGGCTGGTCCAGGTCGCGCCCCATGACGAAGGCCACCTCGGCCTCGACCTTGGCCTGCAGCACACGGCCCGGCGCGATCTCCTCGCCGTCGTAGAGCGCCATGTCGTCGAGGAGCACCCCGTAGTCGGGCTGGTCCACGCCGAGCTGCGCCTGCACCGCGCGCGAGGTCAGGCCGATCTTGCGCCCCACGATGCGCCGGCCCGCGGCCAGCGCGTGCCGGGTGTTGGCCTGCTGCACCGCGTAGGCCTGGGCCACGCCGCCAACGGCCAGTTCATCCCGGATCGGTGGTACGGGTACGCCCGTGGCCTGGGCTTCGCGCAGCCGGGCCGCCAGGCGCTCCACGAAAGGGTCCTTGCTCATGTCATGTGGCGAGCGGGCCCGCCGTTGTCTCCTGCCGGGACTGTCCGCGCAGGTCGGGGTCAACGGCAATAGAGCCGGGTGCAGAGCCGACATAAACTGCGTTGATGCTCGCCCCGGTCAACCGCGAGGGCCCGGCCCTCGACCTGAACCTGCTGCGCTACCTCCTCACGCTGGTGCAGGAGGGCAGCGTCTCGCGCACCGCCGTGCGGCTGGGCGTGACACAGCCGGCCGTGAGCGCCGCACTCAAGCGCCTGCGCGAGGCCTTCGGCGATCCGATCCTGGTGCGCAGCGGGCAGACCATGGCCCCCACGCCGCGCGCACTCGAGATGGCCGAGCGCCTGGCGCCCATGCTCGCCAGCGTGCGCGAGATGGTCGAGGGCCGCGGCGCCTTCGAGCCCGAGCGCTCGCGGCGCACCTTCACGCTCATGGGGTCGGACTACGTGCAGTTCTTCCTGCTGCCCCGGCTGTGCGAGCGCTTCGAGCGCCAGGGCGCACAGGTGATCCTCGAGCACCGGCCGGCCAACCCCGACAAGGTGCAGAGCTGGATGGAGTCGGGGCAGGTGGACCTGGGCGTGGGCTACCTGGTGACGCCGCCGCCGGCGCTGCGCTCAAGGCTGCTGTTTCGGGACCAACAGGTGTGTCTGATGCGACGTGATCACCCGGCGCTTGCCGGAGTCTTCACGATCGAGCGCTTTGCGGCGCTGCCGCACATCACGATCTCCCCGGGCGGCGCGGGCATCTACGGCATGCGCATCGATGCGCTGCTGAAATCGATGGGCATCCGCCGCCGCGTGGTGCTCACGCTGCCCTCGTTCCTGGCCGTGCCGCACGTCATCGCCCGTACCGATGCGATCGCCACCGTGCCGAGCCGCCTGGCGCGGCACTTCTGCGGGCAGCTGCCGCTGACCGTGTGCCCGCCACCGTTGGAACTGCCGGCCTTCGAGATGTCGATGTTCTGGCACGAGCGCGTGCACAGCGATGCGGCGCACCTGTGGCTGCGCCGCGAGGTCGTGGCGGCGGGACGAGAAGTCCTGACCTGAAGTTCCGGACCACCGTGCCCGGTGGGGGTTCATCGATCGCGTTTATGCCCGGCATCGACCCGCCGATTCGCGTGCGGATGCCGCTGAGTGCGCCACGCCC
>JBJTVI010000467.1:0-11857 GCA_046081145.1 Rubrivivax sp. | reverse complement strand
CGTCGAGCACGAGCTTCATGCCGCGCGCGCGCAGGTCGGCGGCCAGCACCTTCACGTCCTCCCGCGTGCCGTACTCGGGCGAGACCTGCTGGTAGTCGAGCGCGTCGTACTTGTGGTTGGTGTAGGCCAGGCAGATGGGGTTGAGGTAGAGCACGTCCGCGCCGAGCTGCTGCACGTAGGCCAGGCGGCTTCTCAGGCTGGCGAGATCGCCGCCCCAGAAGTCGATCTCGTGGCTCCAGACCTGGTGCGACTCGAGGTAGCGCCCGCTGCGCGGCTCCTCGCGCCAATCGCGCAGCGTCTTGGGCGCGGGGTAGAGGTGGCGCTTGGCCTCGAGGTTGGCCGCCGGCGCGAAGCGGTCCACCAGCACCTGGTAGACCACCGCGCCCTGGCGCCAGTCGCGCTCGCGCGCCTCGTAGGTGCCGGCGACGGCGCGGTCGAAGGCGTGGGCGTGAGGAGAGCTGGAAGGGGTCATGTTCTGGGCAAGTGCAAGGGCCGGGCCGGACAGGACGAGCGCCGCCGTGGCGGCACGCAGGAGCTTTCTCATCCCTTCACCCCGCCGGAGGTCAGCCCCGAGACGATCCACTTCTGCGCCAGCAGGAACACGATCGTGATCGGCAGCCCCGAGAGCACGGCCGCTGCGGCGAAATCGCCCCAAAGGTACTTCTGCTCGTAGAGGTAGAACTTGGTGCCCACGGCCAGCGTGAGGTTGGGCTCCTCGCGCAGCAGGATCGAGGCCACCGGGTACTCGATGATCGTGCCGATGAAGGCCAGCACGAAGACCACCATCAGGATCGGCACGGCCATGGGCAGCAGCACGCGGCGAAAGGCCTGCCAGTGCGTGGCGCCGTCGACCTTGGCGCACTCCTCGATCTCCACCGGGATGGAATCGAAGTATCCCTTGATGGTCCAGATGTGCGTGGCCACGCCGCCGAGGTAGGCCACGATCACCGCGCCGTGCGTCTCGATGCCGAGCCACGGCACCGCCTGCCCCAGGCCCTCGAAGATGGCGTAGATGGCCACCAGCGCCACGGCCACCGGGAACATCTGCAGCACGAGCATGCTGCTGAGGATCGCATCCTTGCGCGCGAAGCGCAGCCGTGCGAAGGCATAAGCCGCCGTGGTGGAGATGGCCACGATGAGAAAGGCCGAGATCGTGGCGATCTTCACCGAGTTCCACAGCCACAGCAGCACCGGAAAGGGCGGCTCCACGCGGTTGCCCTGCGCGTCGACGTAGGCGATACCCAGCGCCAGCTTCCAGTGCTCCAGGCTGATCTCGGTGGGAATCAGCGAGCCGGTGGCGAAGTTGCCCGGGCGCAGCGAGATCGACACCACCGCCAGCAGCGGAAAGAGCGTGAGCGCCAGCAGCGCCCACAGCGCCGCGTGGGTGAGCAGGATGCGCCAGCGCTGGCGCTTGCCGGTGACGAGCGGCATGGTGGTTCAGCCTCCCGGGCGCGGCGTGTCGGCCGCCTGCGCGCGGCGCATCACGCGCAGCTGCAGCAGCGACATCAGCGCCACCATGGCGAAGATGAGGGTGGAGATCGCCGCGGCCAGGCCGAAGTTCTGGCCCGAGTCGGTGAAGGCGATGCGGTAGGTGTAGGACACGAGGATGTCGGTGGTGCCCGCGGGCAGCTTCGTGCCGAGGAAATCGGGCCGCCCGTCGGTGAGCAGGCTGATGAGCACGAAGTTGTTGAAGTTGAAGGCAAAGGCCGAGATGAGCAGCGGCGTGAGGGGCTTCAGGATCAGCGGCAGCGTGATGCGCCGGAAGTTGGCCAGCGGCCCGGCCCCCTCGATGGCCGAGGCCTCGTAGAGATCCGCCGGGATCGCCTTGATGAGGCCCGTGCACAGCACCATGATGTAGGGGTAGCCCAGCCAGGTGTTGACGATGAGGATCATCACCTTGGCCAGCCACGGGTCGGTGAACCAGGCCGGGCGCACGCCGAAGAGGGCGTCGAGGATGGCGTTGATCTCGCCGAAGTTCTGGTTGAACAGGCCCTTGAACACGAGGATCGAGATGAAGCCCGGCACTGCGTAGGGCAGGAAGAGCAGCGTGCGGTAGAGCGTGCGGTGGGAGAGCGCCTCCCAGTTCAGCACCACCGCCAGCGTGAGGCCCAGCGCCGTGGCCAAGAGCACCGTGAGGCCCGCAAAGGCCACCGTCCAGACGAAGATGGCCAGGAAGGGGCTGCGGAAGTCGGCGTCCCCGAGCATGCGGGCGTAGTGGGCAAAGCCCACGCCCACCTTGTAGCCCGGCAGCATGCGCTCGCCAGTGGCCGTCTCGAAGTAGCCGGTGTCGGCGTTCGGGCGGTAGACCGTGCCGGTGGCGCGCTGCGTGAGCGAGCCGTCGGGGTTGTCCTGCCACACGGGCTGCACGCGCGCGAACTCGCGCACCCCCGTGTAGGCCAGCACGCTGCCGTCGGGCAGCACCAGGCGCAGCCCCATTAACGCGTCGCGGCGGGCGATGACTTCGCGCAGCGAGAGGGCGGGGGTGGTGGGGGGCGGGCCGGCCTGCAGGCGCACGGGGTCGGCGGGTCGATCGGTGCGGGCAGGAGCGGCGGCCAGGGGAAGGGGCGGGCTCAGCAGCCAAAGGTCGGCCGTGTCGGTTGCAGGGGTCGTAGGGTTCGCCGGGGTCACCGGGGGCGCGGCGGTCGCAGCCGTCGCAGCCGTCGCAGCGGTCGTGTGAGTCGGTTTGGCCCCACCCTCCGCAACCCCCGACGGCGCCGGCGCCCCCAGCACTACCCGCACCCCGTCGCCCTGCGCATGCAGCGTGAAGGGCCGCACGCTCGACTCGTCGACCTCGATCTGCTCAAGCAGATAGGCGCGCGCACGCTCGCGCTCGAGCAGGTGCGCCGAGGAGTAGTTGGTGAAGCCGATCTGCACCGTGTAGACGAGCGGGAAGGCCACGAAGAGCAGCATCCCGGCCACACCCGGAAAGAGGTAGCGCCAGGCCAGCGAACTGGAGGTGGTGTAGAGGTGCAGCGCCAGCGCGCCAACGAGCAGCACCCCCACCGCCCAGAGCGGCCGACCCGCCCCGTAGAGCGCGTAGACCGTCCAGAGCACGGCCAGCGCCGACACCCCGGCCACCGCCCAGCCGAGCGCGCCGGGCGGGCGGGCCGACGCAGCCCGTGCGTGAGCCGCTGCGCTCATGGCCGGGCTCCCGTCCTCAGGCTCACGGGGCACTGCTCGCGCGGCATCGGCCCCTCATCGCGTGCGCATCCGCGCCGCTGCGGCATCCAGCGCCTGCTGCGGAGCCTGGCGGCCCTGCGTGATCGCCTCCAGCGCGGCGTCCAGCGCCGGGAAGAAGCGGCCCGTCTCGGGGATGTTCGGGATGGGCTCGCCGGCACGCGCGTTGGCCATGGTGGCGGCGATGTGGGGGTCGCCCGCGAGTTCGGCGTAGTAGGCCTTGTTGGCCGGTGTGCCCAGCGGCACGTCGGCGGAAATGGTCTTGAGCCCCGGCACGCGCAGCACGTGTTCCTCGAGGAACTCGCGCGCGATGTCCTTGAGGCGGCTCGGGGCGGTGACCATGCAGCCGAGCACCCCGACGAAGGGCCGCGCGGGGCGCCCGCCCACCGCGGGTACGGCAGCGACGCCGAAATCGATGCGCTTCTTGCGCACGTTGTCCCAGGCCCAGGGGCCGGAGATCATCATCGCCACCTTGCCGGCGGCGAACTGCGCCTCCATGTCGGAGTAGCGCGCAAAGCGCGGCATCACGCCTTCGCGCACGAGGCGCTCGAGCAGCTGCGCGCCGGCCAGCGCACCGGCGTTGTTCACGCCGATCTGCGCCGGGTCGTACTCGCCCTTGTCGTTGCGGCCGAAGACGAAGCCCCCCGGGCCGGCCAGCAGCGGCCAGGTGAAGAAGCTCATCGAATGCGGCCACAGGATGGCGCGCACGCCTTGCGGCGCGAGCGTGCGGTCGAGCGCGATCACGTCCTCCCAGTTGGCCGGCGGCGTCTTCACGAGCGCCTTGTTGTAGATGAGCCCGATCGACTCGATGGCCAGGGGATAGCCCCAGACCTGGCCGCGCCAGGTGAAGGCCTGCCAAGCCGACTCCTCGATCTCCTGGCGCACGCGCGGTGGCGGCCGTACCGGCACGATGAGGCCCGACTTGGCCCACTCGCCCACGCGGTCGTGCGGCCAGCAGAAGATGTCCGGGCCCTTGCCGGCGCCAGCCGCCGCCTGGAACTTGTCGGGTGCGCCCTCGGGGTGCTGCACCACGACCTTCACGCCCGAGATGCGCTCGAAGGCGTCACCCACCTGCTGCAGCCCGTTGTAGCCCTTGTCGCCGTTGATCCACACGAGCAGGCGCTGCGGAGCCTGTGCCGCTGCGGGCAGGGCCAGCGCGCCGGCCACTAGGAGCGCAAAGGCTCGCCGCGACACCATCGGGCTCACGCCGCGTCCGCGTGCTCGACGCTTGTCGGGCGCTGCCACGCCTGGCCCGCGGCGTCGAAGACGTAGCAGGCCTCGGGCGGCACGCTCAGCGTCAGCACCTGGCCGGCGCGCACGCGCTGCCGCCCATCGAGCTCGCAGCACAGGTCTTCCGGCGAGGCGGGGTGGCTGCAGTAGGCGTGCGTGGTGCCGCCCAGGGCCTCGACGAAGGTGACGCTGGCCTGCACCGTCTGGGGAGGGATGCCGGAAGTGCTCGTGTGGGCGGCCCCGGCCGAGGCCAGCGCCAGGTGCTCCGGGCGCACGCCCACCGTGAGCATCTCGCCCGGGGTGCCGCCCGAGGCGTCGACGGTGCAGCGCAGCCGCGCGCCGCCTTCGAGCTCGACCAGGGCATGCGTGGCGTCGCCCGAGACGAAGCGTGCCGACAGGAGGTTCATCCTCGGGCTGCCGATGAACCCGGCCACGAAGAGGTTGCAGGGGTGCTCGTAGAGCTCCAGCGGGGTGCCCACCTGCTCGATGCGCCCGCCCGAGAGCACGACGATGCGGTCAGCCAGCGTCATAGCCTCGACCTGGTCGTGCGTGACGTAGACCATGGTGGTGCGCAGCTGCTCGTGCAGCCGCGCGAACTCCACGCGCATCTTCACGCGCAGCGCCGCATCGAGGTTGGACAGCGGCTCGTCGAAGAGGAACACCTGCGGCTGGCGCACGATGGCGCGGCCGATGGCCACGCGCTGGCGCTGGCCGCCCGAGAGATCCTTGGGCTTGCGCTGCAGGAGGTGGTCGATGTGCAGGATCCGGGCCGCCTGCTGCACGGCCGCGTCGATCTCGGCAGCCGGCACCTTGGCCAACTGCAGCCCGAAGGCCATGTTGTCGTACAGGTTCATGTGCGGGTACAGGGCGTAGCTCTGGAACACCATCGCGATGCCCCGCTCGGCCGGCGGCACGTCGTTGACGACGCGGCCGCCGATCGAGAGCTCCCCGCCCGTGATGTCCTCCAGCCCCGCGATGGTGCGCAGCAGCGTGCTCTTGCCGCACCCCGAGGGGCCGACGAAGACCATGAACTCGCCCTCGAGAATGTGCAGATCGATGTCGCGCAGCACGTGCACGTCCCCGAAGGACTTGCACACTTTGACCAGCCGGACATCCGCCACGTCGCTACCCCGCCCCCGCACCGGCAGGGCACGAGGCTTGCATGACACCGGCTGCGGCAGATGCTGCGGCGCGCGCGCGCCGACTCACCCTCATGTTGCAGCCCCGAATGTAGAGAATATACATGGCCAACACGCTCACAGCAATGCATTTCCCAGGCCCAAAAATCTCACTTTCTTCATACGAATCAACAACTTGAGTGTTTCCTCGGGCAATCCCGATGTAGTGGAACTACACATTCGTCTCGGTTCCCCCGATACTCCCAGCCCTTCAGAAGCCGATCCGGCCCGACTGCCATGCCCGAGACCTCGAGCGCACCTGCCGTAATGCCCGCCGCCCCGTCAGCACCCCCGACCCCGGCCCGCCCCGCCAAAGCCCCGGACGCCCCTGGCGCCGCCGGCGCCGGGTGGACCGAATCGGCCTTCGGGTGGACCTTCCGGCACGAGCTCGGCCAGCGCGCCGACGGCGGCTCCCCGGCTGCCGCCTCGGCGGCCGTGTCACGCGCGGCGCGCTGGCTGCTGGCCGAGCGCTGGGCCGCCACGCAGCTGGCCGATGCACGGCGCGGCGCCGACACGCGCCGCGTGCATTACCTCTCGATGGAGTTCCTGATGGGCCGGGCGCTGCACAACGCGCTGGCCGCGCTCGGGCTGGCCGAGCGGCTGCCGGCCCTGGCGGGGGCGGATGCGCCAGCACTGGCCGCGCTCATCGCGCACGAGCCCGACGCCGCGCTGGGCAACGGGGGCCTGGGGCGCCTGGCCGCCTGTTTTCTCGACGCGATGGCCACGCTGGAGGTGCCCGCCTTCGGCTACGGGCTGCGCTACGAGCACGGCATGTTCCAGCAGGTGATCGAGGACGGGCGCCAGGTCGAGCGGCCCGACGACTGGCTGCGCCACGGCAGTCCCTGGGAGCTGATCCGCCCGGAGCTGCGCTACGAGGTAGGTTTCGGCGGCCGCGTCAGCGGCCACTCGGGCCAGCGCGTGTGGGAACCGGCCGAGACGATCGTCGCGCAGGCCTTCGACTTCATCGTGCCCGGCAACGACACGGCGCACGTGTGCACCCTGCGCCAGTGGAACGGGCAATCCTCGCGGCCCATCGACTTCGAGGCCTTCTGCCGCGGCGAGCACCTGGCCTCGGCGCAGCACCTGCACTCGGCCGAGGCCGTGAACTGGGTGCTCTACCCCGACGACAGCACGCCGGCCGGGCGCGAGCTGCGCCTGCGCCAGGAGTACTTCCTGGTGAGTGCCTCGGTACAGGACATGCTTGCGCGCCACCTGCGCGAGTGCGGCGATGTGCGCAGCTTCGGCCAACGCAACGCCGTGCACCTCAACGACACGCACCCGGCGCTGGCGCCGGCCGAGCTGATGCGGCTGCTCATCGACGTGCACGGCCTGGCGTGGGACGCCGCCTGGGCCATCACGCAGCAGGCCACGAGCTACACCAACCACACGCTCATGCCCGAGGCGCTGGAGGCGTGGAGCCTGCCGCTGTTTGCCGGCATGCTGCCGCGGCACCTGGAGATCGTCTACGAGATCAACGCGCGCTTTCTGGCCGAGGTGCGCGCACGCTTTCCGGGTGACGAGGCGCGCGTGC
The DNA here is from genome assembly GCA_046081145.1 of Rubrivivax sp. Classification (GTDB taxonomy): domain Bacteria; phylum Pseudomonadota; class Gammaproteobacteria; order Burkholderiales; family Burkholderiaceae_C; genus Rubrivivax. Next base: position 4,741 of record JBJTVI010000467.1, on the reverse strand, counting down.
AGCGGCTGTCGCTGATCGACGAGCACGGCGAGCGCCGCGTGCGCATGGCGGCACTTGCCGTCGTGGCCTCGCACAAGGTCAATGGCGTGTCGGCGCTGCACTCGCGGCTGATGGTGCAGACGCTGTTCGCCGACTTCGCGCAGATGTGGCCCGATCGGTTCCTCAACGTCACCAACGGCGTGACGCCGCGGCGCTGGCTGATGCAGGCCAATCCGGAGCTCTCGGCGCTGCTGGATGGGCGCATCGGCACACACTGGCGGCGCGACCTGCAGGCGCTGGCCGCGCTGCGCGAGCCGGCCCGCACACCGGGCCACCCCATCCGCGCGCAGTTCCTGCAGGCCAAGCTCGCGGCCAAGACGCGCCTGGCGCAGCGCATCGCGCACGACATCGGCCTGGCCGTCGACCCGACGAGCCTCTTCGACGTGCAGATCAAGCGCATCCACGAGTACAAGCGCCAGCTGCTCAACGTGCTGCACGTGGTGGCGCGCTGGCAGGCCATCGTCGCCGAACCGGCGCGCCACTGGCAGCCGCGCACGGTCGTCTTCGCGGGCAAGGCAGCCTCGGCCTACTACACGGCCAAGCAGGTGATCCGCCTCATCCACGACGTGGCCCGGGTGGTGAACCACGACCCGCGCGTGGGCAACCGGCTCAAGGTGGCTTTCCTGCCCAACTACGGCGTGAGCCTGGGCGAGGTGATCTTTCCCGCGGCCGACCTCTCCGAGCAGATCTCCACCGCCGGCACCGAGGCCTCGGGCACCGGCAACATGAAGTTCGCGCTCAACGGCGCCTGCACCATCGGCACCTGGGACGGCGCCAACATCGAGATGGCGCAGGCCGTTGGCGAGGAACATTTCTTCGTCTTCGGGCTGCGCACGGAGCAGGTGCAGGCGCTGCGCGAGGCGGGCTACCGGCCCGGGCGCTTCATCGATGCGAGCCCGGCGCTGCAGGCGGTGCTCGACGCGATCGCGGGCGGCACCTTCAGCCCCGAGGAGCCGCACCGCTACCACGACCTCGTGCGCATGCTGGCCGAGCGTGACCCGTACTTCCTCATGGCCGACTTCGACGACTACGTGGCCACGCAGGCGCGGGTGGACGCGGCCTTTGCCGACCACGAGGGCTGGGCCGAGCGGGCGCTGCTGAACATTGCCGGCATGGGGCCCTTCAGCGTCGACCGTACGATCGGGGAATACCTCGAGCGGGTGTGGGCGCCGCCCGCGCCCTGAAGCGCGCGCGGATGCTTTCGGACACCGACCTCCACGACCTGCTGCAAGCCCGCCACCGCGACCCCTTTGCGGTGCTCGGCATGCATGCCGATGCGCGCGGCGACCTGTGGGTGCGGGCCTTCCTGCCCGGCGCCCTGGAGGTGGTGCTGCACGACACGAAGAGCGGCCGGCGCGTGGCCACGCTGCTCGAGCGCGAGGGCAGCGCGCTCTTCGAGGCCTGGCTGCCGCGGCGACGCCAGGTCTTCGACTACCGGCTGCGCGTGCGCTGGCGGGGCGCATCGTCGGCCGAAGCGCCACCCGGTGGGAACGCCGATGGCAGCGCAAGCACCCCACCGGCCCCGTGGCACCTCATGGGCGACCCCTACCGCTATGGGCCGCTGATCCCGGACGCCGACCTGCACTACCTGATGGAGGGCACGCACCTGCGGCCCTGGCAGGTGCTGGGCGCGCACGCCCTCACGCTGGGCGTTGGGGTGTACGCAATCGACGGCGTGCGCTTTGCCGTGTGGGCGCCCAATGCCCGGCGCGTGAGCGTGGTGGGCGACTTCAACGCCTGGGACGCGCGCCGCCACCCGATGCGCCACCGCGGCGCCTCGGGCGTGTGGGAACTCTTCGTGCCGCATGCGGCCATGGGCGACCGCTACAAGTTCGAGCTGCTGGGCGCAGACGGCGAGCGGCTGCCGCAGAAGGCCGACCCGTATGCGCGGCAGGCCGAGCTGCGGCCCGGGACGGCGAGCATCGTGGCCGCACCGCTAGCCGCAGGCGGCGCGCCGCGCACGCTGCCTGCCGCCCGCGCGCTGGCCAATGCCCGCCGCGCGCCCGTGGCCATCTACGAGGTGCACGCGCCCTCGTGGCGGCGCCACCCCGACGGGCGCTTCTCGAGCTGGGACGAGCTCGCGCGCGAGCTGCCAGGCTACGCGGCCTCGCTCGGCTTCACGCACGTGCAGCTGCTGCCGGTGAGCGAGCACCCCTTCGACGGCTCCTGAGGCTACCAGACCACCGGGATGTACGCCCCGAGCGCGCGCTTCGGGCCACCCGAGGGCCTGTGCCGCTTCGTCGACGCCTGCCACGCGCACGGTCTGGGCGTGCTCGTGGACTGGGTGCCGGCGCACTTTCCCTCCGACTTGCACGCACTGGCCCGCTTCGACGGCACGGCGCTCTACGAGTACGCCGACCCGCGCGAGGGCTTCCACCGCGACTGGAACACGCTCATCTACAACTTCGCGCGCCACGAGGTACGCAACTTCCTCGTGGGCAGCGCGCTGTACTGGGTGGAGCAGTTCGGCGTGGACGGGCTGCGCGTGGACGCGGTGGCCTCGATGCTCTACCGCGACTACTCGCGCGAAGCCGGCCAGTGGGTGCCCAACGTGCACGGTGGGCGCGAGAACCTCGAGGCCATCTCGCTGCTGCAGCGCGTGAACGAGGTGCTGGGCGCGCATTGCCCGGGCGCGATCACGGTGGCCGAGGAGTCGACAGCCTATCCCGGCGTGTCGGCCCCGACCTCGGCCGGGGGCCTGGGCTTTCACTACAAGTGGAACATGGGGTGGATGAACGACACGCTGCGCTACATGCACGAGGACCCCGTGCACCGGCGCTGGCACCACGACCGCATGACCTTCGGGCTGGTCTACGCCTTCAGCGAAAACTTCGTGCTGCCGCTTTCGCACGACGAGGTGGTGCACGGCAAGGGCACGATCCTGGGGCGCATGCCCGGCGACGCCTGGCAGCGCCTGGCCAACCTGCGCGCCTACTACGGCTACATGTGGGGCCACCCGGGCAAGAAGCTGCTCTTCATGGGGCAGGAGTTCGCGCAGCCCACCGAGTGGAACCACGACACGGAGCTGCCCTGGGCCCTGCTGGGCGACGACGCCCACGCCGGCGTGCAGCGCCTGGTGCGCGACCTCAACGGCCTGATGCGCGCACACGCGGCGCTGCACGTGCTCGACTGCGAAAGCCCGGGCTTCGAGTGGCTGGTGGTGGACGATGCCGAACACTCCGTGCTCGCCTGGCTGCGGCGCGACGATGCCGGTGGCTGCGTGCTCGTGGCCTGCAACTTCACGCCTGTGCCGCGGCCGGGCTTTCGCCTCGGCGTGCCGGCGCCCGCCTCGGCAGGCGGCCCGGGGCCCGAGGCCTGGCCCGAAGCCTGGCGTGAGGCGCTCAACACCGACTCGGCCTTCTACGGCGGCTCCAACCTCGGCAACGGGTCGCACCCACTGCGGGTGGAGGCGGTGCCGGCGCACGGCCGCTCGCACTCCATTTGCATGACCCTGCCGCCCCTGGCCACGCTCTTTCTGATTGCCTGAGGCCGCGCATGCCGTGGTCACGAACCTCTGCCTGAATCCCTGAATCTCTCAGTCACTGAATCCCTGGGATTCCGACCGAACCCTCGAAGACTTCCGCCATGAACCTGCACACACGCGCCAGCGGCGTCCTGCTGCACCTCACCTCCCTGCCCGGCCCGCACGGCATCGGCGACTTCGGGCCCGATGCCTTCCGCTTTGCCGACTGGCTGCACCGCTGCGGGCAGACGCTGTGGCAGTGGCTGCCCACCACCCCCATCGGCCCGGGCGACTCGCCCTACCAGAGCGTGAGCGCCTTCGCCGGCAGCCCGCTGATGGTGGCGCTCGAGCCGTTGGTGGCGCGCGGCTGGCTCACACGGCCCGAGCTGCCCGCAGGCGGGTTCGATGCGCAGCGCACCGACTTCGCGCGGGTGGTGCCGTGGCGCCTGGCGCAGCTGCGCGCGGCAGCCGAGGGCTTCTTCTCCCACGGCTCGGCCACCGATCGCGCCGCCTTCGATGCCTGGTGTGCGCAGGAGGCCTCGTGGCTGGACGACTACAGCCTCTTCATGGCGCTCGAAGCCGCGCACGCGGGCATGCCGTGGTGGACGTGGCCCGCCGCGCTGGCCGGCCGTGACCCGCAGGCGCTGGCCGCCGCCCGCGCCGCGCATGCCGCCGAGATCGACTTCTGGCGCTTCCTGCAGTGGTGCTTCGACCTGCAGTGCAGCGAGCTGCGTGCCTACTGCCACACGCGCGGCATCTCGATCGTGGGGGACCTGCCGATCTTCATCGCCCACCACAGCGCCGACTGCTGGGCGCGGCCCGACCTTTACCTGCTCGACGCGCATCACCAGCCCACGGTGGTGGCGGGCGTACCGCCCGATGATCTCGGGCCGATGGGCCAGCGCTGGGGCAACCCGCTTTACCGCTGGGACCGCATGGCCGACGAGGACTTTGCCTGGTGGACGGCGCGCGTCAAGCGCGCACTGCAGCAGGCCGACGTGTTTCGCATCGACCACTTCCGCGGCTTTGCCGGCTACTGGGAGATCCCTGCCTCGAGCCCGGATGCGAAGACCGGGCGCTGGCTCAAGGGCCCGGGCCATGCGCTCTTCGACGCGATCGCGCGCGCGCTGGGGGAGCTGCCCATCATCGCGGAGGACCTCGGCTTCATCACGCCCGACGTGCACGCGCTGCGCGAGGCCTGCGGATTCCCGGGCATGAAGATCCTGCAGTTCGCCTTCG
>JBJTVI010000466.1:0-6351 GCA_046081145.1 Rubrivivax sp. | reverse complement strand
AAGAAGGCGTGGCCGAACCAGATCACCACCAGCAGGCCCGCCAGGTTCAACCAGTGCCGTGCCGGCAGCAGGAGCGGCTTGCCGCCGATCTTTCCGGAGAGCTTGCCGAAGGCGATGACCGAGCCGCTGAAGGTGATGGCGCCGATGGCCGCCCCGAGAAAGAGCTCGAGCTTGTTGCCAAAGGGGATCGGCGGAACCTTGCCGTCGGCCCCCTTGGCCACGATCTGGAAGGCCCAGGGCTCAGCCACGGCGGCCACCGCGATGAACACCGCCGCCAGGCCGATCATGCTGTGCATGAAGGCCACGAGCTCGGGCATCTTGGTCATCTCCACGCGCTGCGCCATGAGCGTGCCGGCGCCGCCGCCGACGACCAGGCCCAGCAGCACCCAGCCCAGGCCCAGCGGCGAGCCCGCAAGCTTGACGATGAGCGCGGCCGTGGTGAGCACGGCAATCGCCATGCCCGCCATGCCGAAGAGGTTGCCGCGAATGGAAGTCGTGGGGTGGCTCAGGCCCTTCAGGGCCTGTATGAAGCACACGCTCGCGACGAGGTACAGGAGGGTGACGAGGTCGAGGCTCATGCGGGGGTTCCTTGGCGGGAAACGTGGTGGAGGCGGGCGCTCGCGCGCCTCACTTGCGTTCCTTCTTCCTGAACATCTCGAGCATGCGCCGCGTCACGAGGAAGCCCCCGAAGACGTTGACCGCAGCCAGCGCCACGGCGAGCACGCCCATCACCTTGGCCAGGCCCCCGCCCTCGGTCAGGGCAGCCGCCAGCATCGCCCCGACGATGACGATGGCCGACACGGCGTTGGTCACGGCCATCAGCGGCGTGTGCAGCGCGGGGGTGACGTTCCACACCACGTGGTAGCCCACGTAGATGGCGAGCACGAAGATGATGAGGTTGAGGACGGTGGGGCTGATCGCTTCCATGGTGGGCGTCCCGGGGTCAGAGGCGGTTGGGGGGCAGTCCGTGGGGGCGGGCGGGCTCGGCAGGCGGGGCGGGCGGCAGGCGGCGCGTGCCTACTTGCGCCTGACTTCGCCGCCCTGGGTCATGAGGCAGGCCACCACGATGTCGTCGTCCATCGGCACCTGCACGGTGGTGGCGTCCTTGGGGCACACGAGCTTGAGGAAGTCGAGCACGTTGCGCGCGTACAGGCTCGAGCTGTCGGCAGCCACGAGCGCGGGCAGGTTGGTCTCGCCCACGATCGTCACCCCGTGACGCACGACCGTGCGGTCAGCCTCGGTGAGCGGGCAGTTGCCGCCGGCGCCGCCATGCGGGCCGGCCGGCCCCTTGCCGGCGGCCATGTCGACGATGACCGAGCCCGGCTTCATCGACTTGACCATCTCATCGGTGACGAGCACCGGGGCCGGGCGGCCGGGAATGAGCGCGGTGGAGATGACCACATCGGCCTGCGCCACCCGCTTGGCCACTTCCACCTTCTGGCGCTCGAGCCAGCTCGGCGGCATCGGCCGGGCGTAGCCGCCCACGCCTTCGGCCGCCTCTTTCTCCTCGGCCGTCTCGTAGGGCACCTCGATGAACTTGGCGCCCAGCGACTCCACCTGCTCCTTCACGCTCGGGCGCACATCGGAGGCCTCGATCACCGCGCCCAGGCGCTTGGCGGTGGCAATCGCCTGCAGCCCCGCCACCCCCACGCCGAGCACGACGACGCGCGCGGCCTTGATCGTGCCGGCAGCGGTCATGAGCATGGGGAACAGGCGCTGGTAGCGGTCGGCCGCCAGCATCACCGCCTTGTAGCCGGCGATGTTGGCCTGGGAGGAGAGCACATCCATGCTCTGCGCGCGCGTGGTGCGCGGCGCAGCCTCCAGGGCAAAGCTCGTCAGGCCCGCGCCGGCCAGGCGCTGCAGCCCCGCGGCGTCGAAGGGGTTGAGCATTCCCACCAGTGCGGCGCCGGGCTTCATCATGGCGAGCTCGTCGTCGAAGGGGCTGCGCACCTTGAGCACCAGCTCGCAGCCCAGGGCGGCTGCGCGGTCCACGATCTGGGCACCCGCGGCCTGGTAGGCCTCGTCGGTGACGCTGGCCGCCACGCCGGCGCCGGCCTGCACGTGCACCGTGTGGCCCTGGGCGATGAGCTTCTTGGCGGTCTCGGGGGTGACGGCCACGCGGGTCTCGCCCACGGTCGTCTCCAGCGGCACTCCGATCAGCATGGCAGATCTCGGCAAGGGTGGGAAAACCCCGAACGCTAACACAGGGCCCGCGCCGAGGGGCCCGCTCGGGCTAGCATCGGCCGCGTGCAGCGACCTGAAGACGGACCCCGCCACCTGCGCCCCGAGCCGGCCCAGGGCGAGGCGCACGGCGCGCGGGGCGGGGCGCAAGAGGGGGCACCGGACGGGGCGCAGGACGGATCGCCGGGCGCTGCGACGACCCCCTTTCGCTTTCGGCCCAGCGTGACGGTGGCCGCCCTCATCGAGGAGGCCGGCCGCTTCCTGCTGGTGGAGGAGCACACCCCCGAAGGGCTGATGCTGAACAACCCCGCCGGCCACCTGGAGCTGGGGGAGTCCCCGCTGCAGGCCGTGCAGCGCGAAGCCCTGGAGGAGACGGCGCGCCGCTTCGAGCCGCAGCACCTGCTGGGGGTCTACCTCGCGCGCATGCGGCGTGAGCCCGACGGGGAAGACGTGACCTACGTGCGCTTTGCGTACGCCGGGCGCGCCGGGCCACCCGAGCCGGGGCGTGCACTGGATGCGGGCATCGTGCGCACCGTGTGGATGAGCCCCGAAGAGGTGCGCGCGAGCCAGGCCCGGCACCGCAGCCCCCTCGTGCTGCGCTGCCTGGAAGACCATCTCGCGGGAAGGCGCCTGCCGCTGGACGCCGTCTGGGCCGATCCGACCCTGCAGGATCCGCAGGTCAAGCGGCGCTGACGGCCGGCCAGGCGCCGGAGCGTGCGGAGGGCCCCCTGGCCACCCCTGGCCACCCCTGGCCGTCCCGCGCCGCACCCGGCCGCGACACGGCACCCCTGGCCCGCTTCCTGCTTGCGCACCCCCTGTCCGCGTCCATTGACCCTGTTGCGGGCTCGGTGTAAGCGCGGGGGTCCGCGCCGGTGCCCCTCCCTATACTCGGCGCCTCGCCGGCGGCCCCCTGCACCAGAGCCAGGCCCGCGCGCGGTCACCCACCCTCAAGGAGTGCGATTCCATGCTGTCCAAATCCCTCAAGACCCTCGTGGCCGCTGCCGCGCTGGCCGCCGCCACCCTGCCCGCCCACGCCGGCAAGACGATCGACACGATCAAGCAGCGCGGCCAGATGATCTGCGGCGTCAACCCCGGCCTGGCCGGCTTCTCGATCGCCGACAGCCAGGGCAACTGGAGCGGCCTGGACGTGGACATCTGCAAGGCGGTGGCCGCCACGCTGATGGGCGACGCCACCAAGATCAAGTGGACGCCGCTGTCGGCGCAGCAGCGCTTCACGGCGCTGCAGTCCGGCGAGATCGACATGCTCTCGCGCAACACCACCTGGACGCTCACGCGCGACGCGTCGCTGGGCCTGCACTTCGCCGGCGTCACCTACTACGACGGCCAGGGCTTCATGGTGCCCAAGAAGACCAAGATCACGAGCGCAAAGAACTTGAAGGGCGCCACGGTCTGCGTGCAGTCGGGCACGACCACCGAGAAGAACCTGACCGATTACTCCAAGTCGATGAAGCTCAACATCAAGCCCGTCGTCTTCGAGACCCAGGAGGCCACCAACAAGGCCTACTTCGCCGGCCGCTGCCAGGCCTACACCACAGACGCCTCGGGCCTCGCCTCGGTGCGCAACAAGGAAGCCTCCAATCCCGATGACCACGTGATCCTGCCCGAGCTCATCTCCAAGGAGCCGCTGGGCCCGTCCGTGCGCCGCGGCGACGATGAATTCTTCGCCATCGTGAAGTGGGTGGTGTACGCGCTGCTGGAGGCCGAGGAGTTCGGCATCACGCAGGCCAACGTCGACCAGATGAAGTCCAGCACCGACCCCGTGGTGCAGCGCATCCTGGGCACCTCGGAGGACACCGGCAAGCTGCTCGGCCTGGACAAGGACTGGGCCTACCGTGCCATCAAGGCCGTGGGCAACTACGGCGAGATCTTCGAGCGCAACGTCGGCCCGAAGTCGGCGCTCAAGCTGCCGCGCGGGGCCAACAACCTGTGGAACCAGGGCGGCCTGATGTACGCGCCGCCGATCCGCTGAGCTGAAGGCAAGCCAGGAGGGCCCGGCACGCCGGGCCCTCTTTTCGTACCGGCCCGCCTCGACCATGGTCGCCCCCCCGCCCGCCCGCCGCTGGTCCTGGCGCAGCCAGGCCTTTCGCGGCATCGTCTACCAGGTGCTCGCGCTCTCGCTGATCGCGCTGGCCCTGGGCTACCTGATGCACAACACGCTGGAGAACATGCGTGTGCGCGGCATCAAGAGCGGCTTCGACTTCATCGCGCAGACGGCAGGCTTTGCCATCGGCGAGAGCCTGATTCCCTTCGATTCGGCAGAGTCCTACGGCAAGGCCTTCATCGTGGGCCTGTCCAACACGCTGCGCGTGGCGGTGGTGGGCATCGTACTGGCCACGCTGCTGGGCACGGTGGTGGGCATCGCGCGGCTGTCGCGCAACCCGCTGGTGCGCGGGCTGGCCACCTTCTACGTCGAGCTGCTGCGCAACGTGCCGCTGCTGCTGCAGCTCTTCATCTGGTATTTCGTGCTCACCGAGATGCTGCCTCCGCTGGAGGAGGCGCTGCACGCGGGGGGCTTCTACTTCAGCAAGAACGGGCTGCAGTTCCCCATTCCGCACTGGGAGCCGGGCCACGCGGGCACCCTGGCCGGGCTGGGTGCCGGGTTCGTGGCGGCGCTCGTGTGGCGCGCGCGTGCACGCCGGCGCTTCGAGGCCACCGGCGAGCTTGCGCCCGTGTGGCTGCCGGGCCTGGCGATGATGCTCGGCGGCGCGCTCCTGGGGTGGCTGGCCGGCGGCAGCCCGAGCGGCCTGGACATCCCCGAGAAGACCGAAATCAGCGTCGTGGGCGGCGGCGCCGTGACGCCCGAGTTCCTCACCGTGCTCATCGGGCTGACCACCTACACCGCCGCCTACATCGCCGAGGTGGTGCGCGCGGGCATCCAGTCCGTGCCCTACGGGCAGCACGAGGCCGGCGCCGCGCTCGGCCTGTCGCGCACGCAGGAGCTGCACCTGGTGCAGCTGCCCCAAGCGCTGCGCATGATCATCCCGCCGCTGACGAGCCAGTACCTGAACCTGACGAAGAACTCGTCGCTGGCCGTGGCCGTGGGCTACCCCGATCTGGTCTCGATCGCCAACACCTCGCTCAACCAGACCGGGCGCGCGATCGAGTGCATCGCCATCGTCATGGCCATCTACCTCACGCTGTCGCTGGCTACCTCGGCCTTCATGAACTGGTACAACCGCCGCGCGGCGATCCGGGAGCGGTGATGGCCGCCGACGCCGACACCTTCGAGCCCATCGCCTCGCGCCCGCCGCCGCCGGCCTCGGTGGGGGCCTGGGCGTGGGTGAGGCGCAGCTTCTTTGCCGGGCCGCTGAACACCGCGCTCACGCTCGTCGTGCTCGCGCTGCTGGCCCTATCGGTGCCGCCGCTGTTGAGCTGGATGGTGCTGTACGCCACCACCACGCCCGACCCCGAGCTGTGCCGCGAGATCCACGCCTACGGCGCTTGCTGGGGCGTGGTGACGGAAAAGGGCCGGCTCATCCTCTTCGGGCGCTACCCCTTCGACGAGCAGTGGCGCCCGCTGCTGGCCAGCGCGGCGCTCGTGGCGCTGCTCGTGGCCAGCTGCCTGCGCAGCTTCTGGCGGCCGTGGCTGGCGCCGCTGTGGGTGGCGGTGCTGGCGCTCTTTTACGTGCTCATGCGCGGCGGGATGTTCGGCCTCACGCCGGTGGAGACCTCGCGCTGGGGCGGGCTGCCGCTGACGCTGATCCTGGCCACCGTGAGCATCGTCGTGGCCTTTCCGCTGTCGGTGCTGGTGGCGCTGGGCCGGCGCTCGCAGCTGCCGGCCATCCGCACGCTGTGCGTGGTCTACGTCGAGCTCGTGCGGGGGGTGCCGCTGATCTCGGTGCTCTTCATGGCCTCGTTCATGTTCCCGCTGTTCATGCCGCAGGGCACGACCATCGACGTGCTGATCCGCGTGCTCGTGGGGATGACGCTCTTCACGGCGGCCTACCTGGCCGAGGTGGTGCGCGGGGGCCTGCAGGCCGTGCCCAAGGGGCAGATCGAGGCGGCGCAGTTGCTGGGGCTGGGCTACTGGGCCACGCAGCGTCTGATCGTGCTGCCGCAGGCCCTGCGCATGGTGGTGCCGGCCATCGTCAACACCTTCATCGGCGCTTTCAAGGACACCTCGCTCGTCACCATCTTCAGCCTGTACGA
>JBJTVI010000465.1:0-2557 GCA_046081145.1 Rubrivivax sp. | reverse complement strand
CGAAAGCCGAGGCCACCCACCACGGTGCCGTTGAAGTCGGCCTGCGGCTCGAAACGGACGAAGGCGTCAAAGCTCAGCAGCAGGCGCGAGGCATCGGAGCGGCTCCCCACGGGCAGCCAGCCGCTCGAGCCGGGCAGCCGGTATGACCACGCACCCTTGCTGGTGTCGGTGCCGATGATCGCGATGCCCAGCCACGCGCCTTCCGGGTCCTGGCCCCGCACGAGATCGCGCACGCGGGTGCCGGTGTTGGCGGCTGAGGAGACGTCCTCCAGCACGGGCTGCAAGACGTTTGCCCCCGTGAGCACCGGGGCCTGGTTGGCGAGGTTCACGCGGATGCTCACGAAGGCGGTGGCGGAACTGAAGACCGAACTTCCGCCATTGACGGTCGCATCGCCCGTATCTCCGGCCAGCCCGCTGGTACGTTCCCAGGCGCGCAGCGTCAACCCAGCCGGCAAACGCCCGGCCCACGCGGAATCGGCCGGCCTAAAGCGGATCAACGCATCCTGGGGCAGCAACCGTGCGGCGGCGTCGCTCGCCCCTGCCAGGCTCGACCAGGCACTCGTTCCCGCAAGCTGGTACTCCCAGGTACCGCGCGACGTATCCACCCCCACCACCGCCACGCCCACTGGGTCGCCCTCGGGGTCGGCCGCCGTGTAGCCGGCCACGAGTTCGGAAACAGGCGTGTAGCTCGCCTCGGGGCTGCTGGCCTCCCAGGCCCGCATGCTGCCCGCGCCGAGCAGCACGGGCGCATCGTTGACTGCGGTGACCCGCACCGAGACCGTGTAGCTCGAAACCGAAAGATCCTGGCCACCGCCGGCCGTGCCCTGGTCGTCCCGCACGCGGATGCCAAAGCCCGTCGGGGTCTGGCCTGTCGGCGTGCTCGAGTTGGGCGCCGGCACGAAGGAGAGCGCGCCCGCGGCCAGCTCGGCCGCACTCACCGAGATGCCCGGGCCCGGCACCGAGGCCAGCGCTGTACCGTTGAGCCACAGCGTGCCCTGCGCGGCATCGGGCAGCGACGTGATGACGATCCCGGCCAGGGCGCCGGTGTTGGCATCGGTGGCGTCGGCAAAGCCGCCAGCGCCCGTGAAATCCAGGGTGCTGAACACGTAGGGCGTGTCCTCGAGCGTGGTCACGGTGAAGGCCTGGGCGGTGGGCGGGTCGTTCACCGCCGTGATGTCCAACGTGAGGGTGTGGGGGCTCGCGTCGAGGTCGACCCCGCCCGAAGCCGTGCCGCCATCGTCCCGCACCTGGAAGGTGAACTGCGCCGCGGCGCTGCCATTGAGCTGGGCGGCGGGCAGGAAGCGAAGCCAGCCCGCCAGGATGTCGGCACGCGAGATTTCCTGCCCTGCCGTCACTGCCACGTAGGCCGTGCCGTTGAAGCGCTGCAGCGTTCCGCCCGATGCGCTCGGCAGGGTCGTGATGCGCACAGCCGCCAGGAGGTTCGGGGCGGCGTTGTCTTGCGGATCGGTGAAGCCGAAGTCGCCCAGGGAGAAGGTGTAGGCCGTGTCCTCCAGGATGGTGACGCGGCCGTCGGTGCCCGTGGGGGCGTCGTTCACGGAATCGACGGTCACCGAGACGACGCCAGTCTCGGTGCTGAAAGCGGTGGTGCCGCCCACCGACAGCGCGGCGGAGACGGAACCGCTCGAGCCCGCCGTCGTATCCCAGGCGCGGAAAGTGAGGCCGCTGGCCACGGTGCCGTTCCACTGGGCCTTGGGCACGAAGCGCAGGAGGTTGCTGGCATTGCTGGTCAACAGCCGGGCGTTGCTGTCGTTGGGCGAGCCGAGGTCAGACCAGCTGGCGCCCGTGTCGGTGCTGTACTGCCAGGTGCCGTTGGTGTTGTCTGCGGCGATGATGGCGATGCCCTGCGCCGCGGTGGGGCTGTCGGGGTCGGTGACGCGGCTGCCCAGAAGCGTGGCCACCGAGGTGCCGGCAGGTGAGGTGACGTCCTCGTTCACGCTCGTGAGGACGAAGGCGCCGGTGCCCGTGATCTGCGGGGCGTCGTTGGTGGCGTTGACGGTGACGGTGAAGGTGCGATCGGTGGAGCCCGTTCCTGCGTCGTCCGTCGCCCTGATCGTGAAGACCCGGTTGTTTCCCGTCACCGGCGCGTCCGCCGGGTTGTCGTAGCGCAGGGCATCGAGCAGCGTCTCGGCACGGGCCAGCGTCATCGAGCCGCCACCGGAGCCACGGAAAGTGATCGTGCGGAGGGTGCTTGAAGCCGAGACCGTGTACTCGTAGCCCACCCCATCCAGCGTGAAGCTCACCGGGGTGGCGTTGGCGGGCAGCGTGCCCAGCGAGGCGATCGTGGCTGCCGTGGTGAGGCCATCCATCAACAGGATGCGGCCGGATGGGTTGTCGGGGAAGTTGACGGTGTTGTAGGTGACGGTCAAGGTCGAGAGCGCGCTCGAGTCCACATCGCTCAGGCTCGTGCCGGACCCTGCGAAGGCCACGGCTGCGCCGCCCTCGGTGAACGTCGCAGCCCAGTCGGCGCTGGAGTTTGCCGGAGCCAGGTCGAGCACGGGCGGGTCAATGACCGCCGTGACGTTGAAGGTGAAGGTGC
>JBJTVI010000464.1:0-5775 GCA_046081145.1 Rubrivivax sp. | reverse complement strand
CGCCACCTGCCGGCACAGCTCGCTGCCGATGCTGCCGCCTGCGCCCGTGACGAGCACGGTCTTGCCGCCGAGCACCTCGGCGATGCCGGCCTCGTCGAGCTGCACGGGCTCGCGGCCGAGGAGGTCTTCGGGCTCGATGTCGCGCACGCCACTCACCTCGCGGCCGGTGCGCAGCTCTTCTGATGACGGTACGGTGAGCACGTGCAAGCCTGTGAGGGCGGCCTGCTCGAGCAAGGCGCGGCGCCGCGCGCCACGCAACGAAGGCAGCGCCACGATGACGTGCGTGGCCACGCTGCGCGCGGCGTGCTCGGGCAGGGCCGACATCGGGCCGAGCACGGGCACACCGCCGATGCGCGCGCCTTGTTTGGCACGGTCGTCGTCGAAGAGGCCGAGCACGATCCAGCCCTGCTGGTGGATGCCGGCCAGCAATCGCTTGGCCGCCTCGCCGGCACCGAGCACGAGGGCCCGGCGCACCGGCTCGCCGCTGGCACCGGTGATGTGCGAGCGGCCGTGCTCGTAGAGCATGCGGTAGCCGATGCGCACGATGCACACGCCCATCAGCGCCACCACGGGGTGCAGCGCGAGCACGGCGCGGGGTACCTTGGTGAGCTGCAGCAGCAGGATCACGGCGGCGCTGAGCAGGCCGGCTGCTGCGCAGGCCACGGTGAGCCGCTTGACCTCGCCAAAGCCCGAAAAGCGCCACATGCTCTGCGGCACGCGGGCCAGCGCGAAGGCGGCGAGGTAGGCGGCCACTACACCCAGCATCACCCACAGGTCATACGTGGGGCGCGCGGAGATCCAGCGTTCGAAGCCCAGCCTGAACAGGTAGGTGACGTTCCAGGCGGCGGCCACCACCAGGCCATCGACCACGAGCGACAGCGGCTCGCGGTGCGGGCGCAGCCGGGCGAGGAAGGCGTCGAGGTGGTGCCAGAAGGTGGTCATGCGTCCAGGGCCTGCAGCCAGGAGGCCGCACGGGCGATCGAGATGCCCCTGCGCTCCTCGGCTTGTCGCAGTTCGCGCACCAGCAACACCGACTCGGCGCGCGGGAATTGGCCGGCAAAGCGCACCAGTGCGGGAGTCAGGCGGTTATCGGCCTGTTTGCACTCGACGAGCTTGACGGGCTCGCCGTCTTCCACGGTGCAGAAATCCACTTCGGCTCCGTCCTTGGTGCGCAGGTAGTGCAGCGTGCAATCGCGACCCTGCACGTCCTGCTGCCACTGCACGTGGGCGCGCAGCATCACGGCCACGGCATTCTCGAACTGCAGCCCCGGATCGCCCTTCACCAGGCCCGTATCCAGGAAGTAGACCTTGGGCGCCTGCAGCAGCGAGCGGGCAATGTTGCGGTGCCAGGGCTGGACGGTGAAGACGATGTGCAGGGCTTCCAGGATGTCGAGGTAGCGGCGCAGCGTGGCAGGCGCCACGGCGACATCTCGCGCGAGCGAGGCCAGGGAGAGCGGTGCCCCCACCCGCTCCCGCAGCAACTCGAAGAGCACACGCATGGCGCCCACCTCCTGCAGCCGGGAAAACTCGAGCACGTCTTCGCGGATCAGGTCGGTGGCGTACTGGCGACGCCAGCGGCGCGCGTCGTCGTCGGAGCCGGCCAGTGCCGGCTCGGGAAAGCCGCCCCGGCGGATCAGGTGCTCGAGCGCCTCCTTGGGCGAGCCGCCCTGCCCGGCCACCCACTCACGCACCGTCAGGGGCTGCAGGCGCAGCGACACGTAGCGGCCCGCCAGCGACTCGCCGGCCTGGCGGAAGGTGTCCATGCGCGCACTGCCGGTGACGAGGATGGCCTGCCCCTCGGTCCGGCCATCGACAACCCCCTTGAGCCAGGCCTTCCAGCCCGGCATCTTGTGCACCTCGTCGAGCACCAGCAGGCCCGAATTCGGGCTCCACGACTGACGCTGGAGCACGGCACGGTCGGCTGGAACATCCCAGTTCAGGTACTGCGAGCCGGCAAACCCTGCCATCAGGGTGCGGGCGAGCGTGGTCTTGCCGACCTGGCGGGCACCCGTGAGCACCACCATCTTGCGGGCGAGGTCGGCACGAACGATCGGTTCGAGGGCGCGCTCCATCCGACCATTATGTAGAGGATTTCAAGAAAGTCGCGACTTTCTTGCAAAGTATTGGCAATTGGACGGGGGCCATCACGGTGTCGGGGGGTCAGGCGTAGCCGCGGCCGGCCGGATCAGCGCAGCCGGCCCGTGAGGGCCCGAGCCGCCGTGCGCAGCAGCACGCCCAGGTCCGCCCACAGGCTGGCGCGCGCCACGTAGGCGGCGGCGGCCTGGAGCTTGGCCGGCAGGATCACCTCGCGGTACTCGCGCTCGGGGTCGGCGGCGGCGGCCAGGCGCTGAGCCTCGTCGGCGTAGGCCAGCGAGACGGGGTCGGTCAGCCCCGGGCGCACCGAGAGCACCTGCTCGCGCAGCTCGGGCGGATAGAGCGCCACGTACTGCGGCACCTCGGGGCGCGGGCCCACGAGGCTCATCTGGCCGAGCAGCACGTTGACGAGCTGGGGCAGCTCGTCGAGCTTGGTGGCGCGCAGGAAGCGGCCGGCGCGCGTGATGCGACGATCGTCGGCTGCCGTCACGGCCGGGCCGCGCGCAGGTGCGTCGGCCACCATGGTGCGGAACTTCCAGATGTGAAAGAGGTTGCCCCAGCGCCTCACCCGCACCTGGCGGAACAGCACCGGGCCGGGGGAGTCGAGCTTGATCCACAGGGCAATCGCAAGCATCGGCAGCGTGAGCACGTAGAGCGCCACGAGGGAGACGGTGAAGTCGAGCAGCCGCTTCATGCCGACATGCGTCGCAGCAGGGTCCCTGATCGCGTGGGCGGCTCGCGCGTGGCGCTCGGGCGGCTCAGCTGCCCAGCACCCGCCGCACGGCCTCGATCACGCGCTGCACGTCGCCATCGGTCATGCGCGTGTACAGCGGCAGGCTCACCATGCGCTCGTAGGCGTGCTGGCTGTGCGGGAACTGCTGGGGCAGCAGCCCGTAGCGCTCACGCCAGTAGGGCTGCAGGTGCAGCGGGATGTAGTGCACGCTGCAGCCAATGCCGGCCTCGAAGAGGCGCTCGATGAAGCGGTCGCGGGGCACGGCGGGAGCGCCCTTTCCGCTGGGCCCACCCTGCCCACCATCACCCTGCCCGCCCAGCCCGCCCGGCGTATCGGCCAGGCGCAGCACGTAGAGGTGCCAAGCGTGCGCATCGCCAGCCGGCGCCTGGGGCGGCAGGATCACGGGCAGCCCGGCCAGGCCTGCATCGTAGGCGGCGGCGATCTGTGCACGGCGCTGCGCGAAGGCATGCGCCTTCGTCAGCTGGTGCAGGCCCAGGGCCGCGGCGATGTCGGTGAGGTTGTACTTGAAGCCCGGCGCGACGATCTCGTAGTACCAGCTCGGCACCTTCGCGCTGAAGCGGTCGAAGGCGTCGCGGCTGATGCCGTGCAGGCGCATCACGCGGGCGCGCGCGGCCACGTCGGCGTCGCGCGTGACGAGCATGCCGCCTTCACCGGTGGTGATGGTCTTGTTGGCGTAGAAGCTGAAGACGGTGGCGGCGCTCTCGAGCGTGCCCACGAGGCGCCCTGCGCTCGTCGTGGGCAGGGCGTGTGCGGCGTCTTCCACCACCTTCAGGCCGTGACGCCTAGCGATCGCAAGGATCGCCGGCATGTCGGCCGCCAGGCCCGCGTAGTGCACGGGCACGATGGCCCGGGTGCGGGGCGTGATGGCGGCCTCGATGGCCTGCGGGTCGATGTTCAGCGTGGCGGGGTCGATGTCCACGAGCCGCACGTCTGCACCGAGGTAGCGCACCACCTCGGCGGTGGCGGTAAAGGTGTGGGTGGTGGTGATGACCTCGTCGCCCGGGCCGATGCCTATGGCCTCCAGCGCCAGGTGCAGCCCGGCCGTGGCCGAGTTGACGGCGATGCAGTTCAGGGCCTCATCGCCCAGGAAGGCCGCGAAATCGGCCTCGAAGCGCCGTGCCTTGGGCCCGGTGGTGACCCAGCCTGAGCGCAGGGTGTCGACGACCTCGGCGATCTCGTCGTCGCCGATCTCGGGCAGGGCGAATGGGAGGAAGGGAGTGGACACGGGACGGTGGCGTTCAACCCCGCATTGTCGGGCCTGCCGAGGGCCGCGCGGGCTTGCCCACCCACGCCAGCACATGCGTGCGCAGCACGTGCCACGCGTTGAAGGCGCCGTACAGGCGGGGGTGCAACCGGCACACCAGGCGGGCAATGGGCGGGGCGAGGGTGACCCTCTCGTGGCGCACGAGCCCCTCGGGAAAGAGCTCGCGCAGGCGGCTCAGGGGCACGCCCCGAACATCGGGGTTGCGCGGGTTGTCGACGGTGAAGTCGTACCAGATGACGCCGCCGCCGGGCTTCACCCAGCGCCACAGGGTCTGCGCCAGGCGCTGCTGGAAGGCGTCGTCGAGGAGCGAGGAGAAGACGGTGGCCACGAGCACGGCATCCACGCTCTCGGGGGGCCAGTCGAGGGTGCAGGCGTCGCCCTCGAAGAGTTGCACCTCGGCCGGCAACGCAGCGCGTGCAGCCTGAAAGCGATCGGGCAGCAGTTCGATGCCGGCCAGGTGCTGGGCCCGAAAACCCATCTCGATGAGCCGCTGCAGGTTTCCGCCCGAGCCGCAGCCCACCTCGAGCACGCGCTTGTCGGCCAGGGTGTGCCAGCCTTGCGCCGTGAGCAGCCGGCGCAAGGCCGCCTCGCGCTCGCGCAGCATCTGCTGCACCTCGGGGCGGTCGGCGCGGTAGCGGTCGTCGCCGGCACGGCGGGCGTACCGGGCCGCGACGGCAAGGGGCTCGTCGGGCTGGCTCATGGCGTGAGCCCGCTCGCTGCACACCACGAGCCTCGAACTGGAGGGCCGCCCGCGCCATTCATGGGAGCCGCTCCTGCGTCTGCCTGCCCAGCGCCTGTAGGAAGCGCTTGGCCAGCACCGGGTAGGCATGATGCGCGAGCATGTAGGCGCGGCCCTTCTCGCCGAGCACGCGGCGATCCTTGGGGCTGAGCGACGCGAGTTGGCGCAGGCCCTGGGCCACGGCCTGCGGGTCCTCGGGGGGCACCGTCAGGCCGCAGCCGGCCTCGGCCACGGGGTCGTTGCCGGCCTGCACCGAGTGGAGCACGGCGCGCGCGGCCATCATGTAGTCCATCAGCTTGTTGGGGGCGATGCCGAAGCGGTACAGCGGCTGGCGCTGCCAGCCGAGGTAGGCGATGTCGATGGCGCCGAGAAAGGTCGGGATCTGGGCCTTGGGGATGGGCGGCAGCAGGCTCACGCGGGCCAGGCCCTCGGTGGCGATACGGCGCACCAGGTGCTCGCGCAGGTGGCCATCGCCCACCATCACGAGGTGCAGGGGGCGGCGCGATGCCGCAGCGGCTGCGGGCCCTGGCGCCCCCGGCCCACCGGCCAGCAGCCGCATGGCGTCGAGCAGCACATCCAGCGCATTGGGCTCGCCCATCGAGCCGGCGTAGCCCACCACCACCCCGCCCTCTCGGCGCGCGGCATCGATGGCCTGCTCCACATCCTCGCGCAGCGGCTCGTGAGGGCCCTTCCACTCCTCGGGGCTGATGCCGTTGGGCACGATGTGGAGCTTCTTCAGATCCAGCCCGCGGCGCGCCACATGCGCCTGCACCTTGGGCAGCATCGACACCACCACATCGCTTGCGCGGTAGGCGCTGTCTTCGGCCGATTGGCAGATGAGCGCAAAGGGGTGCCAGGGCGACATGCCCGAGAGCTCGATGGGCGACAGCGGCCACAGAGCGTGGATCTCGTGGACGAGCAGGC
>JBJTVI010000463.1:0-3518 GCA_046081145.1 Rubrivivax sp. | reverse complement strand
TAGCAGGGCTCCAGCACGATTACCTCGTCGCCGGGATGCACCGCGCAGAGCACCGCCGTGAGGATGGCCTGCGTGGCCCCGGCGGTGATGGTGATCTCCTGGCCGGGGTCGTAGCGGCGGCCGTAGAGGGCCTCCACCTTGGCCGCCACTGCCTCGCGCAGCGCTGGCACCCCTGCCATCGGGGGATACTGATTCAGGCCTTCGTGCATCGCGCCCGTCACGGCCTGCAGCAGCGCCGGGTCGCAATCGAAATCCGGGAAACCCTGACCGAGGTTGACAGCGCTGTGCTCGGTGGCCAGCGCGGACATCACGGTGAAGATCGTGGTGCCGACGGCGGGCAGGCGGCTGGCGAGGGCAGGGGTGGCCATGGAGGGTTGCTTGCTTGGGGGCGGGAGGAGTTGCCGTCGCCATCCTAACGTGCCTGCGCCCGGCCGGGACCCGGCCCCCCCCGGCCACTCAGCGGTAGCGCACCAGCCAGGCGAAGGCGCCCAGTGACAGCCCGAGGTACAGCAGGCTCGGCAACGCCGCCGCCACCCAGGGTGTCCACTCGCGCAGGATCCCGAGGTGGCCGAAGACGTTGTTCACGAGCACGAAGCTGATGCCCAGCATGATGCCGCCGAAGACCTTCAGGCTCACGCCGCCGGCGCGCGCATGCAGGTAGGCAAATGGCAGGGCCAGCGCGATCATGACGAAGCAGGCCAAGGGGTAGAAGGCGCGCTTCCAGAACTGGATCTGGTAGAGCTGGGAGGCCTGCTCCTGGGTGCTGAGGTGGCGGCTGTAGCGCCACAGGTCCAGCGCGTTCATAGTGCGAGGCGGCAGCACCGCGGCGGCCACCACCGCCGCGCCGAGGGTGCTGGGCCAGGCCAGGGTCGAGTGGCCGATGCTGCGAACCGCCTCCCCGTCGGAGGCGGGCCAGAGCGATTCCTGGGCCTGCTCCAGCGTCCATACCCCGTCATCTCCCACGACGGCGCGCGCGGCCTGGATGCGGCGCACGAGCCGGCTGTCGGCGTCGAACTCGAAGATGCGCACGCCCTGCAGCCGCCCGCCTGATTCGGCCGCCGCCACGTTCACGGAGACGGTGCGCTCACCGGCCGGGTCGCTGCGGCGCTCTTTCAGCCACGCGCCGGTGCGCCCGAGCGTGAGGCCGCTGCCCGAGCGTGCCTCGAGCAGCGTCGCCGCACGTTCGGTGCGCGGCGCCACGAAATCGCCCACCACGAAGGTGAAGACGGTAAACGATGCGCCGACCCCCGCCAGCAGCGCGAGCATCCGGGCCGGGGCAAGGCCGGCGGTGCGCAGCACCGTGAACTCGGAGGTCTGCGCCATGCGCGCCAGCACGTAGATGGTGCCGATGAGCACGGCCAGCGGCGTGAGCTCGTAGATGTGCCCGGGCAGCTGCAGCGCCACCGCCTCGAGCACCTGCGCGAGCGTGCGGCCGCGCTGGGCCATGCGCCCGAGTTCCTCCACCAGATCGATGAAGAGGAAGAGCGACAGGAAAGCCAGCGCCACGAAGGCCACCGAGCCCAGGATCTCGCGGTACAGCAGCCGGCGCAGCGTCTTCATCGCGCCTGCCTGGCCTGCGGGCCCGTCGCCTTCATCCCGCTCATGGCGAGGCCGGCCGCAGGCGCGGACGAAGGAGCCGCCAGCTCGCGGCGTTTTGCCGCCACCACACCAGCCCCATGGCCAGCAGCAGCGCCGAGCCGTGCAGGAGCAGCAGCGACCAGCCCAGCGAGAGTCGCTCGCTCGTGACCCAGGATTTCGAGAGGTTCACGAGGTTGGTGTAGACCACGAAGCCCAGCAGCGAGAAGAGCAGGTTCCAGTTGTTGGCGCGGCGCGGGTTCACCGCCGAAAGCCCCAGCGCCAGCAGCAGCAGCACCCCACCAGCCAGGAACAGGCCCACGCGCCAGGCAAGCTCGCCCTGGTTGGCGGCGGTGGGGTTGCGCAGCAGGTCCAGGGTGCGCGTGGCAAAGGGCGGCCGCGTGGAGGCCTGGCGCGCACGCTGATCGTCCACCCGCACGCGGTATTGCGCAAAGCTCGCGGTCTGGTGCTCGCCGGTGGCGAGATCGGTCTCGCTGCGCTGGCCGCTGTCGAGCACGAGCCAGCGCTCGCCGTCAACCGTCTCCAGGCGGCCGCTGCGAGCGGAGGTGACGCTCTCGACCTCCTGCAGCTGCATGAGGATGAAGACGTTGCGGGCACGCTGCGGGTCGGCTTCGTCGCGCTCGACGAAGAAGACGCGCCGCCCGTCGGCCGAGGCCTGGAACACGCCAGGAGCAACCCGGGAGAGGTCCGAGCGCTGCTGATAGCGCTCGCGCAGCTCCACGCTCTGGGCGTTCACCCACGGCCACACCCAGGCCAGCAGCACCCCGATGACGACGAGCACCGGTGCTGCCATCGCCAGCATCGGCCGCACGAAGCGCGCCAGGCCCACGCCGCTGGCGAACCACACGGCCATCTCCTGGTCACGGTACATCCGGCCCACCACCAGCACCACCGCCACGAAGAGCGACAGGCTGAGCATCATCGGCAGGTAGGCCAGCGCGAAGTAGCCCAGTAGCAGCGCCACATCCTGGGGCGCCACCGACCCGCCAGCCGCCTGGCCGATGGTGCGGATGAGCATGTTGGTCAGCGCGATGGTGAGGATCACCATCAGCGTGGCGGCGAAGGTGCGGCCCAGCTCCTTGCGCAGGGACGAATCGAATAACATCGTCGGTCGTCTCGTGCGTGGACGAAAGTGGAACTCGCGATTATGAACTTCGATACCCAGGCGGCTGCCGCCGAATCCCTGGCCCGGGTGGCCGCCGATGCCTTGGTGGTGGTGCTGGTGGGCGAGGCTGCCCGCAAGGGCCTGGACAAGCCCGTCGGCGCGGCGCTCGACGCCGCGCTGGCCGACGGCGAGTTCGCTTTCAAGGCGGGCAAGGCCGTGCTGCTGCACCACCCGCCCAAGGTGGCAGCCCCTCGGCTGGTGCTGGCGGCGGCGGCCGATGCCTCGCCCAAGGCCTTTCACAAGGCACTGGCAGCGGCGCTGGCTCTGCTCAAGGCTGGCGGCAGCGCCCACGTGGCGGTGTGGCTCGCCGGCGCGCAGGTCGAGGGCGACCATGCCGAGGCGCTGGCCCTGGCCGCGGCGGAGGCGGCCTACCTCTACCGGCATACCAAGCCCAGCGCGCCGCCTGCGCCGCGGCTGGCGCGGCTCACGCTGCTCGTGCCGGCGACCGAGCAGGCCGCGCTCGAGCTTGCCCTGGGCCAGGGTGCACACGTCGCGGCCGGCGTCACGCTGGCGCGCGAGTGCGCCAATCGCCCGGGCAACCACTGCACGCCGAGCTTCCTGGCCGAGGAGGCGCGCCGCCTCGGGCGGCAGAACGGCTGCCAGGTGCAGGTGCTGGGCCGTGCCCAGATCGAGAAGCTCGGCATGGGCTCCTTCCTGGCGGTGGCGCAGGGCTCGTCCGAGCCGATGAAGTTCATCGTGATCGAGTACCGCGGTGCCCCGCTGCGGCAGGCGCCGGTGGTGCTGGTGGGCAAGGGGA
>JBJTVI010000462.1:0-2159 GCA_046081145.1 Rubrivivax sp. | reverse complement strand
ATCGGCACCGGCGGCACGAGCCCCTTTGGCGCCTGGGGCTACAACCCGCAGGGCATCCGCATCGGGCAGGACAAGGGCCGCAACCGCAGCGCCGTGAAGGTCTGGGACCAGCGTGCCTACGCCGACTACGACGACACGAAGGAACTGGGCACGCGAAACATCAAGGTGGCGCTGCGGCGGCTGCGTCGCTTCGCGCGCGAAGGCTCCGAGCTCGAGCTCGACCTGGACGACACCATCCACAGCACCGCGGCCAACGCCGGCATGCTCGACATCAAGATGGTGCCCGAGCGCCACAACCGCGTGAAAGTGCTGCTGCTGATGGATGTGGGCGGCACCATGGACGAGCACATCCCGCGCGTGGAGGAGCTCTTCAGCGCCGCCAAGGGCGAGTTCAAGCACCTGGAGTTCTACTACTTCCACAACTGCGTCTACGACTTCATGTGGAAGAACAAATGGCGCCGCTTCAGCGAGAAGACACCCACCTGGGACGTCATCCGCAAGTTCAACAAGGACTACAAGCTCATCTTCATCGGCGACGCCACGATGAGCCCCTACGAGATCCTGCAGCCCGGGGGCAGCGTCGAGTACAACAACGAGGAGGCCGGCGCCGCCTGGCTGCAGCGCCTCACGCAGGCCTTCCCGAAGTTCGCCTGGATCAATCCCGAGCCGCAGGGCGTCTGGCAGTATCGGCAGAGCATCGCCATCGTCCAGCAACTGATGAACCAGCGCATGTTCCCGCTCACGCTGGCCGGGCTCGAGGGGGCGATGCGGCTGCTGAGCAAATGACCCGCGCCCTGGCGGGAGCCGCGGCACTCGCGCTGGCGATGCTGCTGCCCGGGTGCGCGTGGCTGCCCGCAGCCGGCGGGCCCGCGGCGGAACGTGCCGGCTTGGCTGGCGGCGCGGCGCAGGCAAGCGCAGGCCCTGCCGGCCTGGCCGGCCCCGGCACCACCGGCGTGGCTGCGGTGCGGGTCGACGTGGAGGCCCCGCCGGAACTCAAGGCCCTGCTGGAACGCCACCTCGACCTCGTCCGCCTGGCGCAGATCTCGCGCGCGGAGGTGGTGGGCGACAGCGAGCTGGCCCGGCTCGTCGAGGCGGCGCCCGAGCAGGTGCGCGAGCTTGCCGCCACCGAGGGCTACTTCACACCCCGCGTCACCATCGAGCGCAGCCCGGCCGCCGGCCGGGAGCCCGAGCGCGTGCGGTTGCAACTGGAGCCTGGCCCGCCCACGCGCATCGGCCGGGTGACGCTGGAAGTCGACGGCGCGCTTTCGGCGGCAGCCGAGGCCGGTGATGCGGCTGCGCAGCAGCTGCTTGCCGCGTGGCGCCAGGCCTGGACGCTGCGCAGCGGCGCGGTGTTTCGCAACGGTGACTGGTCCGACGCCAAGAGTGCGGCGCTGGGCTTTCTGCGCACGGCCGGCTACACCGCGGCCGCCTGGGCCGGCACCGCGCTGGAGGTGGACCCCGAGACCCGGCTCGCCCGGGTGTACGTGGTGGCCGACTCGGGCCCGCTGTTCAGGCGCGGGCCCGTGGTGATCGAGGGGCTCTCGCGCCACGACTCGCGCACCGTCCTGAACCTGCTGGCCTTGCCCGAAGGGGCACCCGTGACGGAGACGCGCCTGCTCGATGCCCAGGACCGGTTGCAGAAGTCGGGCCTCTTCGAGCGCGTGGCCCTGATGCTCGACAGCGACCCGGCGCAGGCGGCGCAGGCGCGGCTGGTCGTCACGCTGGCCGAGGCCTCGCTGCACCAGCTCACCACCGGTGTGGGCGTGAGTGCCAATACCGGCCCGCGCCTGACGGCCCAGCACATCTACCGGCGCGTGTTCGGCTATCCCGCCACCTCGCGTAACGAGATCGAACTCGCGCGCGCGGCCCAGACCTGGCGGGGCGAGCTCGGCACCCACCCCGACGAGCAGCTCTACCGCTGGGTGCTGGGCGTGAAGATCGACCGTGCACTGGGCAGCGACGACACCGTGCTCTCGCAGAACCTGCGCTTCGGCCGGGCCCAGGATTCACCCCGCATCGACCGCTCGAGCTTCGTGCAGTTCGACCGCTCCTCGCGCCGCACGGCCAGCGCGCGCACCGACTCGATGGCCCTGTCGCTCAACGGCCACTGGACGTGGCGCGACCTGGACAACCCGATCCTGCCCACCGACGGCCGCACG
>JBJTVI010000461.1:0-5910 GCA_046081145.1 Rubrivivax sp. | reverse complement strand
ACGCAGGCGGCGCTGAAGAAGGCGAGCACCAGGTACAGGGCGGCGTGCACCGTGCTGCGCGCCGTGATGACGCGAAAGGCGGCGAACAGCAGCACCGCCGAAAACACGTAAAAGAGGGCCGTGGCGTGCGTCATGGGATGGACGCGGTGGGTGGGGCGTGGGCGCGTGGGCGGGCCGGCAGGCCTCAGCGGTAGCGCGCGTCGGCCTCCCGGTTGGCGGCGATCTCGCGCTCGTAGCGGTCACCGACCGCCAGCAGCATGTCCTTCGTGAAGTACAGGTCGCCGCGCTTCTCGCCGTGGTATTCGAAGATGTGGGTCTCGACGATCGAGTCCACCGGGCAGCTCTCCTCGCAGAAGCCGCAGAAGATGCACTTGGTGAGGTCGATGTCGTAGCGCCTGGTGCGGCGCGTGCCGTCGTCGCGCACGTCCGACTCGATGGTGATGGCCATCGCCGGGCACACCGCCTCGCACAGCTTGCAGGCGATGCAGCGCTCCTCGCCGTTCTCGTAACGGCGCAGCGCGTGCAGGCCGCGGAAGCGCGGCGACAGCGGAGTCTTCTCCTCCGGGAACTGGATCGTGACGGTGCGCGACAGGAAATGCCGGCCCGTCAGCGCGAGCCCCTTGAAGAGCTCGGTGAGCATGAAGCTGCGCAGGACGTCTTTGACCGCCATATCAGGTCTCGGGCCGAAGGCCTACTTCCAGATGTTGAAGGGTGACTGGATCCACAGGCCCACCACCACCAGCCACACGAGCGTGACCGGGATGAAGATCTTCCAGCCCAGGCGCATGATCTGGTCGTAGCGGAAGCGCGGAAAGGTGGCGCGCACCCACAGGAACATCGTGACGACGCAGAAGACCTTGATGCCCAGCCAGATCCAGCCCGGGATGAAGTCCAGCGCCGCCACCGGCGGCAGCCACCCTCCCAGGAACATGAGCACGCACAGCGTGGACACCAGGATCATGTTGGCGTACTCGGCCAGGAAGAACATCGCAAACGACATCCCCGAGTACTCGATCATGTGTCCGGCCACGATCTCGGACTCGCCCTCCACCACGTCGAAGGGGTGGCGGTTGGTCTCGGCCAGGCCGGCGATGAAATAGACGACGAAGATCGGCAGCAGCGGCAGCCAGTTCCAGGAGAGGATCCCCAGGCCCATGTCGGCGAAGGTGCCGCGGCCCTGCGACATCACGATATCGCTGAGGTTCATGCTGGCCGAGACCATGAGCACCACCACCAGCGCAAAGCCCATCGCGATCTCGTAGGAGACCATCTGCGCCGAGGCGCGCAGCGCCCCGAGGAAGGCGTACTTCGAGTTCGAGGCCCAGCCGGCGATGATGACGCCGTAGACCTCCAGCGAGGTGATCGCCATCAGGAACAGCAGCCCCGCGTTGACGTTGGCCAGCGCCACGTCCGGGCCGAAGGGGATCACGGCCCAGGCCGCCAGCGCCGGCATGATCGTCATCACCGGGCCGAGGAAGAAGAGCCCCTTGCTGGCCGCGGTGGGGCGGATGATTTCCTTGAAGACGAGCTTGACCGCGTCGGCGATGGGAGTGAGCAAGCCGCCGGGCCCCACCCGGTTGGGCCCCGGACGGATCTGGGACCAGGCGATCGCCTTGCGCTCCCAGAAGGTCAGGTAGGCCACGCATCCCATCAGCGGCAGCACCACCGCGACGATCTTCATGAGCGACCACACCACGAGCCACATCGAGGGCCCGAGCAGCGCGATGCCGGCGGCGTTGAGCTGCTCGATCATGCGCGCAGCTCCAGGGCCTGCGGCACGCGCTCGAGCGCCACGCGCCCGCTTGCCGCCCCGAGCACGGAGGTGTCGGCATGCCCGGCGCTGACGCGCACGGTGCCTTCAGCCATCGTCGGGTCGAGCCGGGCGGGCAGCACCACGCTGCCAGACCCTTGGCGGACGCGCAGGCCGTCACCGGCCTGGAGCCCGAGCGCAGCCCACAGCCCCGGGCCCACCGCGGCCTGCGGCGGCCGGGCGTCGGCGGTGGCCTGCAGCGAGGGCGCGCGGCGCACCAGAGCATCGGCGCTGTACAGGGGCACGTCGGCCAGGCGCTCGATGCCCTGGGCGGGCCGGTGGGCTTCAGCACCAGGCGGCACGGCCCCCGCCGGCCCGGTGTCGTTGCTCAGCCTCGCGGCCAGGGCCGCGTCGTCGCCGAGGGCGGCCGACCGCACCTGCTCGGCGCTCTCGAAATCGAAACCGGGCAAGCCGAGCAGGTTGCCCAGCACGCGCAGCACCTTCCAGGCCGGGCGCGTCTCGCCCAGCGGGCGAACCACACCGGCAAAGCTCTGCACCCGCCCCTCGGCATTGACGAAGGTGCCTGCCGTCTCCGTGAAGGGCGCGATGGGCAGCAGCACATGGGCCCCCTGCACCGCAGCGTCCCGAAACGAGGTGAGCGCCACCACCAGCTCGGCACCCTGCAGGGCGGCATGCGCCGCCTGCGGGTCGGCCATGTCGAGCACGGGCTCCACGCCCAGCAGCAGCAAGGCGCGGCGCGGCTGCGCGAGCATGGCGGCGGCATCGAGCCCGCCCGGGCCCGGCAGGGCTCCCACGAGCTGCGCCCCGACGCTGTTGGCAGCCTCGCCCATCACACCCACCGCGGCGCCGGTCAGTGCCCCGATCCAGTTGGCCAGCTCCAGCAGCTCGCTGGCCTGCGGGTGCTGCACGGCAGCGTGGCCCAGCAGCACGGCCTTGCGCTCGCCCGATCGCAACGAGCGTGCAAGGGCAACAGCCGCCTCACCCGGCTGCTCGGCCCCGAGCGCTCCAACGCCTGGCAGGGCCACGGGCGGCGCCAGGCCGGCCTCGTGGGCGACGGCCACGACCACCTCGGCCAGCGCCGCCACCCAGCGCGAGGGCGAGGCGGTGAGACGCTGGTGGATCGGCATCAGCCAGTCGTCGTGCGCGGCCTGCAGGCTGCTCACCTGCGCGCCGCGGCGGGCCGCCTGGCGCAGCCGCTGCGCAAACAGGGGGTGGTCCTTGCGCAGGAAGGAGCCCACCACGAGCACGCGATCCAGGGCAGACAGCGCGGCAATGGGCTGGCCGAGCCAGCGCGCCGTGCCCTGCGGCGTGCCCAGGCGGCGGAAATCGGCGTGACGCAGGCGGTGGTCCACGTTGGCACTGCCCAGGCCGCGCATCAGTTGCACGAGCAGGTGCAGCTCCTCCACGGTGGCGTGCGGCGAGCCCAGGGCCCCCACCGCCTGCGCGCCGTGGTCGGCGACGATGCGCTTGAGGCCGGTGGCCACGAACTCCAGTGCCGTGGGCCAGTCGGTGGCCACCCACTGGCCACCCTGGCGCAGCATGGGTTGCGACAGGCGTTGCGGACTGTTCAGGGCCTCGTAACTGAAGCGATCACGGTCGGCGAGCCAGCACTCGTTGGCGGCCTCGTTCTCCAGGGGCACCACGCGCATCACGCGGTCTGCCTTCACCTGGACGACGAGGTTGGCGCCCGTGGAGTCGTGGGGACTGACGCTGCGCCGGCGCGCCAGCTCCCAGGTGCGGGCGCTGTACCGGAAGGGCTTGCTCGTGAGCGCACCGACCGGGCAGATGTCGATCATGTTGCCCGAAAGCTCTGAGTCGACCGTGCGGCCCACGAAGGTGGTGATCTCGGAGTGCTCGCCCCGATGGGCCATGCCGAGCTCCATCGTGCCGGCGATCTCCTGGCCGAAGCGCACGCAGCGCGTGCAGTGGATGCAGCGGCTCATCTCCTCCATGGAGATCAGCGGGCCGATGTTCTTGTGGAAGACGACGCGCTTTTCTTCCTGGTAGCGCGAGGCCGAGCCACCATAACCCACGGCCAGGTCCTGCAGCTGGCACTCGCCGCCCTGGTCGCAGATCGGGCAGTCCAGCGGATGGTTGATGAGCAGGAACTCCATCACCGCCTGCTGCGCCTTGAGCGCCTTCTCGCTCTTAGTGCGCACGATCATGCCGGCCGTCACCGGCGTGGCGCAGGCGGGCATGGGCTTGGGCGCCTTCTCCACATCCACCAGGCACATGCGGCAGTTGGCCGCGATGCTGAGCTTCCTGTGGTAGCAGAAATGCGGCACGTAGATGTCGGCCGCATCGGCCGCGTGCATCACCATGCTGCCCGGGGGTACGCTGACCTTCTTGCCGTCGATTTCGAGTTCGATCATGGGGGCGTCCGTGGCGGTCTCAGGCGGCCAGGGCCGGCTCGGCCGGCGCCTCGACGAGGCAGCGCCGGTGCTCGATGTGCCAGGCAAACTCGTCGCGGAAATGCTTGAGCATGCCCTGCACGGGCATCGCCGCGGCATCCCCCAGCGCGCAGATGGTGCGGCCCTTGATGTTGTCGGCCACCGAATCGAGCAGCGCGAGATCCTCGGGGCGGCCGCGGCCGTGCTCGATGCGGTCGACCACGCGCCACAACCAGCCCGTTCCCTCGCGGCAGGGCGTGCATTGGCCGCAGCTCTCGTGCTGGTAGAAGTAGCTCAGGCGCAGCAGGCTGCGGACCATGCAGCGCGTGTCGTCCATCACGATCACCGCGCCGGAGCCGAGCATGGAGCCGGCCTTGGCGATGGCGTCATAGTCCATCGTCAGGTCCATCATCACGCGGGCAGGCAGCACCGGGGCGGAGGAGCCCCCGGGAATCACGGCCTTGAGCGCACGCCCGCCGCGCACCCCGCCGGCCAGCTCCAGCAGCCGGGCGAAAGGCGTCCCCAGGGGAACCTCGAAGTTGCCGGGCCGCTCTACGTCCCCCACCACCGAGAATATCTTGGTGCCGCCGTTGTTGGGCTTGCCGCACTCGAGGTAGGCCTGCCCTCCGTGGCGGATGATCCACGGCACCGCCGCGAAGGTCTCGGTGTTGTTGATCGTGGTGGGCTTGCCGTACAGGCCGAAGCTTGCGGGGAACGGCGGCTTGAAGCGCGGCTGCCCCTTCTTGCCCTCCAGGGATTCCAGCAGCGCCGTCTCCTCGCCGCAGATGTAGGCGCCGAAGCCGTGGTGCGCGTGCAGCTCGAAGGAAAAGCCCGAGCCCAGGATGCGCGGGCCCAGCAGGCCCGCCTCGCGGGCCTCGCGCAGCGCCTCCTCGAAGCGCTCGTAGACCTCGAAGATCTCGCCGTGGATGTAGTTGTAGCCCGTGCCGATGCCCATCGCGTAGGCGGCAATGGCCATGCCCTCGATCACGATGTGCGGGTTGTAGGCGAGGATGTCGCGGTCCTTGCAGGTGCCCGGCTCGCCCTCGTCGGAGTTGCACACCAGGTACTTCGCACCCGGGTACTGGCGCGGCATGAAGCTCCACTTGAGCCCGGTGGGAAAGCCCGCGCCGCCGCGCCCGCGCAGGGCCGAGAGCTTGACCTCCGCGATCACCTGTTCGGGCGTCAGGCCCGGGCCGCCGTCGGCCCCCAGGATCCGGCGCAGCGCCTCGTAGCCGCCACGCGCAGCATAGTCGGCCAGGCGCCAGTTCGTGCCGTCCAGGCCCGCGTAGATCTGGGGGCCCAGGTGACGGCCGTGGAAGCAGGTCTCGTGGCCACGGGCCTGGAACTTGGAGAGGTCGAGCATGGGTGTCAGCCTGGCGTCTTGTGCAGCACGTCGATCAGCTCGTCGAGGCGCTCGGGGCCCATGAAGCTGAGCATCTGCCGGTCGTTGACGAGCATCACCGGCGCGTCGGCGCAGGCGCCCAGGCATTCGCTGGGCTGCACGGTGAAGCTGCCGTCGGCGGTGCTGCCGTAGGGCTGCACGCCCAGGCGGCTGCACAGGTGCGCGAGCGCCTTGTCGCCCCCGCGCAGCTGGCACGGCAGGTTGGTGCAGACGTTGAGCTTGTAGCGCCCCACCGGCTGCTGGTTGTACATGTTGTAGAAGGTCGTGACCTCGTGCACCGCGATGGGGGCCATGCCCAGGTAGCGGGCCACCGCCTCCTCGGCT
This sequence comes from Rubrivivax sp., assembly GCA_046081145.1. GTDB lineage: Bacteria > Pseudomonadota > Gammaproteobacteria > Burkholderiales > Burkholderiaceae_C > Rubrivivax. Next base: position 23 of record JBJTVI010000461.1, on the reverse strand, counting down.
GCGGGCGACACCCAGCCCTGCTC
>JBJTVI010000460.1:0-5562 GCA_046081145.1 Rubrivivax sp. | reverse complement strand
GCCAGCAGCGCCATCGGCAGCAGGTTCTGCACGAGCAGGATCGTCCACAGTGCGTCGCGTTGCGCCTGGTGGCGCGCGAGCACGACCACACCCGCGTAGCACACCGCCGAGAAGGCGGCCGCCAGCACGCCTTGCACACGTGTGCCGCTGCCGGGCCCGGCGCTGGCCTGCCACTCGGGCCACAGGCCCACCCCCATGCCGAGCACCCCGAGCACGAGGGACAGGCCGACCCAGCGCGATGGCCGCTCGTCGAGCACGAGCATGGCCAGCAGCGCGACGAAGATGGGCGCGGTGTATCCCACGGCCACGGCCTGTACGAGGGGCAGGTGCTTGATGGCGTGGAACCAGGAGACGAGCGCCGCCAGCAGCAGCAGCGCCCGCAACGCGTGCATCGGCCAGTTCGCCCGTACGGGCATCGGCGTGCGGAACATCGCCCACAGCGCGAGCGCGAACACCGATCCGCTCACGAAGCGCAGGAAGGTGAGCTGCACCGACTCGAAGCGCGGCGCCAGCAGCTTGACCACCGTGTCCATGCCGCTGAAGAAGGCCGCCGACAGCGCGACGGCGGCCAGCGGCGCGGCCGACGCGGCGCCAGGAGGTGGCGTGGCGGCTGTCGGGGGAGGTGAGGAGGCCAAGGGGCGTGGACCGTTTCGCGGCAGGGTTCCTCGCGCGGCAGGCCTGAGACGGCGCTGAGGCGGCGCCACGGCGGCACCCGGGGGCGGCGGCCTGCAGCGTGTGAAGTCGTGGGATTGTGCCCACTGCAGGAAGGCCTGGGGCCCGGTGGGCTCGCTATGATCGGGGGCATGTGGTCGGACTTGCCCGCCAGCGGCGCGCCCGTGCGAAGCCTCGAGCTGCCAGCGCGAGAGGCCGAGTCGGTGGGCGAGCGGGTGGGCAGCCTGCACCAGGAGGTCATGCGCGCCGTGCCGCAGGTGGACCGCATCGCCTGCGCCCTGTACGACCCTCAGGCCGACACGCTTCGCACTTTCGTGGACAGCACCCAGCACGGGGCGCGGCTGCAGGCCTACGAGTGCCCGCTGGGCGCTGCGCCCAGCCTGCTGCGGCTCAAGGAGCTGCGCCACACCCGCGTCATCCAGGACATCCCCGCCAGCATCCAGGGCCAGTCGCACCACAGCCGCTGGCTGCGCGAGCAGGGCTTTCAGTCTTCCTACACGGTGCCGCTGTTTCACCAGGGCGAGTTCGAGGGGGTGCTCTTCTTCGATTCGGCCACCCCGGCGGCCTTCACGCCGGAGGTGACGCAGCGGCTGGACATCTACGCGCGCATGGTGGGCATGATGGTCAGCCACGAGGTGGCGGCCGTCCGTGCGCTCGTGGGCTCGATGCGCATCGCGCAGGATTTCGCCCGGCTGCGCGACGTGGAGACGGGCGGGCACCTGGAGCGCATGTCGCGCCTGGCCCGCATGCTCGCGCGGGCGCTGGCGCCGCAGATGCAGCTCAGCGACGAATTCGTCGAGCACATCTTTCTCTTCGCCCCGCTGCACGACATCGGCAAGATCGGCGTGCCCGACATGCTGCTGGCCAAGCCCGGGCGCTTCACGCCCGAGGAGCGCGTGGCCATGCAGGCGCACGTGCCGCTGGGGGTGCAGATGGTCGACCGGCTCATCGATGGTTTCGGCCTGGCGCAGCTGGCCGGGGTGGCGGTGCTGCGCCACATCGTGGCCAGCCACCACGAGCGCATGGACGGGCGCGGCTACCCGGCGGGCCTGGCGGGCCAGGCGATCCCGATCGAGGCGCGCATCGTGGCCGTGGCCGACGTGCTCGACGCGCTCGTCAACCGGCGCGCCTACAAGGAGGCCTGGGCGCTGGAGGCCGCGCTCGACGAGGTCGACCGCATGGCGCGCGAGGGCCACCTCGACCCGGATTGCGTGGCGCCGCTGCGGGCCCACGAGGCCGAGGTGCGGGCGATCCTGGCGCGCTTCGAGGACTGAAGCCCGGGGTGGAACCCGCCGGGCTCCCCGGCCTCAGCCCTCCAGCCTGTGCTGGAACACCAGCCCCGCGTGCTCGCGCAGCGCGTGGAAGCGGACCTTGGGCCAGTTGTCCTGCATCGCGCGCAACTCGCCTGCGTACTCCAGCAGCACGCAAGGCGCATTGACCGCGTCGAGCGCCACGCGGTGGGCGTTGCCGTCGATGAAGCGCTTCAACTCGCGCTCGTCGGCCGCTGCGCCCTCGCCGGTCTCGGCCGTGACCCAGCGCGCGACGTTGTAGCGCGCGGGCATCACGCGTGCCCTCACGCCGTACTCGTGCTCCAGGCGGTGCGCCACCACCTCGAACTGCAGCTGCCCCACGGCGCCCAGCAGCAAGACGCTGCCGGCCACGGGCCGAAAGACCTGGATGGCGCCCTCCTCGCCCAGCTGCGTGAGGCCCGCGCGCAGCTGCTTGGTCTTGAGCGGGTCGGCCACCTCCACCGAGCGGAACATCTCCGGGGCGAAGAAGGGCAGGCCCGTGAACTGCAGCGCCTCGCCCTCGGTGAGGGTGTCGCCCAGCTGCAGCACGCCGTGGTTGGGGATGCCGATGATGTCGCCGGCAAAGGCTTCCTCCAGCAGCTCGCGGCGCTGGCTCAGAAAGCTCACCACCGTGTTCGGGCGCAGCTCCTTGCCCGAGCGCGTGACCTTGAGCCGCATGCCGCGCTCGAAGTGGCCGCTGGCCACGCGCACGAAGGCGATGCGGTCGCGGTGGGCGGGGTCCATGTTGGCCTGGATCTTGAAGACCACGCCGCTGAACCTGGGCTCGGTGGGCTGCACCGTGCGCTGGAGTGCGGGCTTGGGGCCCGGCGGCGGGGCGAGGTCCACGAGTGCGTCGAGCACCTCGCGCACGCCGAAGTTGTTGATGGCCGAGCCGAAGAACATGGGCGTCTGGCGCCCGGCGAGAAAGGCGGCCTCGTCGAAGCCCGGGGCCGCCTCGCGCACGAGCTCCACCTCGCCGGCGGCCTGCTCCCAGGCCGGGCCGAAGCGCTGCGCGAGCACGGGGTTGGCCAGGCCCTCGATGAGCTCGTCTCCTTCGCGCACGCGGTCTTCTCCGGGGGAGAACACGCGCATCTGGTCGCGCCGCAGATCGAGCACGCCGCCGAAGAACTTGGCCATGCCCACCGGCCAGGTGAAGGGAACCACGGCCATGCCGAGCTCGCGCTCGATCTCGTCGAAGAGGTCCAGCGGCGCCTTCACCTCGCGGTCCATCTTGTTGACGAAGGTGAGGATGGGCGTGTTGCGCGCGCGGCAGACCTGCAGCAGCCGGCGTGTCTGCGGCTCCACGCCGTTGGCCGCGTCGATCACCATGAGCGCCGCATCCACCGCCGTGAGCACGCGGTAGGTGTCTTCGGAGAAGTCCTGGTGGCCCGGGGTGTCGAGCAGGTTGATGACGCAGTCGCGGTACTCCATCTGCATGACGGAGGAGGCCACCGAGATGCCGCGCTGCTTTTCGATCTCCATCCAGTCGCTGGTGGCGTGGCGCGAGGCCTTGCGCGCCTTGACAGAGCCAGCGATCTGGATCGCGCCGGAGAAGAGCAGCAGCTTTTCCGTGAGCGTGGTCTTGCCCGCGTCGGGGTGGCTGATGATGGCGAAGGTGCGGCGGCGCTGCACCTGCTGCGCGAGGGCGTCGGTCATGGCGGGCGCTGCGGTGACGGGTGCGCAGCCAAGGGGAAACCTTCGATTATCCGGTGCGGCCGGGTGGGCGGGACGTCTCCGAGGTGCCGCCTGGGCGGGCGCCCAGCAGCGGGCCGCGCGTCTTGCGCAGCAGCCATTCGTCCTCGCCGGCCACGATGAAGTCGGCCAGGCGCCCGATTTCCACGAAGCCCAGGCGCCCGTAGAAGCGGCGCGCCGGGGTGTTGAAGTCCGACACGCACAGGAACAGGTTGGGCCCGCGCGCGAACGCGATGCGCTCGGCCAGTTCCATCAGTGCGCGGCCCACGCCCTGGCCGCGCGCCGACTCGGCCACGCCCAGCAGCTGCACGTAGCCGCTGAAGGGCCCCTGGAAGGCCAGCACGATGAAGCCCACCAGCATCCCGCCGCGCCAGGCGGCGTGGGCCTGCCGCTCGGGGTGCACGATCGAGCGGCGGCAGACCTCCTCGGACACGCCCAGGCGGCGCCAGGGGTCGCTGCCCCGCATCAGCGCCACGCAAGCCTCGATGTCCTCGGGCGCCTCGAGAGTTCCCAGGTGCAGCGCGGGCGTCGCGGCATCCGCGGCGACGGGCGGCGCGTTTGCGGGGGGTACGCTGACCGGTTCGCGGATCGGGCCGCCCACCGGCTCACTTGTCGGATCGTTCATCGGATCGTCCATCGGATCGCCGCTCAGGTCAGCCGCTTCACGCCCGGGAGTTCGCAGGCGTAGACGGCGTTGCGCAGCGCCGCGATGGCCTCGTAGCGCGTGAAGCTGCGCCGCCAGGCGAGCACGACGCGTCGCGAGGGCACGGGCGGCGTGAACTTCAGGTAGGCCACGTACGGGTGCGCGCCACGCGGCACGGAGAGATGCGGCACCACCGTCACGCCCATGCCGGAGGCCACCATGTGCCGGATGGTCTCGAGCGAGCTGCCCTCGAAGCTCTTCCTGATGCCGTCGGCGTCGCTGGAAAAGCGCGCAAACTCCGGGCACACCTCGAGCACCTGGTCGCGAAAGCAGTGCCCGGTGCCCAGCAGCAGCATCGTCTCGCGCTTGAGCTCCTCGGAGCTCACCTGGCGGCGCCGGGCCAGCGCATGCGTGCGCGGCACGGCCACCATGAAGGGCTCGTCGTACAGCGGCGCCACCGCCAGGCCCGCATCCGGAAAGGGCTCGGCCATGATCGCGCAATCGAGCTCGCCGGTGCGCAGCATCTCCAGCAGCTTCACCGTGAAGTTCTCCTGCAGCATCAGCGGCATCTGCGGCGTGCGCTCGATGGCGTGGCGCACGAGCTCGGGCAGCAGGTACGGGCCGATGGTGTAGATGATGCCCAGCCGCAGCGGGCCCGAGAGTGGGTCCTTGCCGCTCTTGGCCAGCTCCTTGATGGCTGCGGCCTGCTCGATCACCTGCTGCGCCTGGCGCACGATGGCCTCGCCCAGCGCCGTGACGCTGACCTCGCTGCCGCCGCGCTCGAAGATCTTCACGTCGAGCTCTTCCTCGAGCTTCTTCACCGCCACGCTCAGGGTGGGCTGCGAGACGAAGCAGGCCTCGGCCGCGCGACCGAAGTGGCGCTCGCGCGCCACGGCGACGATGTAGCGCAGCTCGGTCAGGGTCATGCCGGGGATTGTGGCGCAGTGCACGCAGCGTCTGGACGCGGGCCGTTATGCTCGCGCATCGCGCCGTTGCTGCGCCCGCCCGGGCCCGGCAGGCGGCTGCATCGAGGTTGCCGACCATGCCCCTGACGACACCGTCTTCCGCCGTCTCCGCGCTTGCGCGAATCCTCTCGCCAGGCGGGCTGCCCTTGCCAGCGTTTGCTCGTGGGCCGGCGGCCCGCGGGTCGGGGCCGCGCCGGTGGCTGCTCGCTGCCGCCGCGCTTGGCCTGGCCATCGCCGTGGCCGAGCCCGCACGCGCCCAGGCGGCGCCGGCGGCCGCCCCCGCGGCGGCGCGGGCCCCCCT
>JBJTVI010000459.1:0-2261 GCA_046081145.1 Rubrivivax sp. | reverse complement strand
CTGGCCGTCAATGGCGTGCTCGAGACGACGATGGGGCAATCGCGGCGCCAGCTGCTGCGCGCCAGCGCGCTGGATTGGCTGGTGGACCCGACCCCGCTGCGCGAGACGCTGCGGGCGGTATCGGGCAACGAGGTGGCCACGGGGCGCTTCGACGGGCACCTGTGGCGCGCCACGCTTGCCGAGCCCGAGCCGCTGCCGGTGCACGTGATCGTCAGCCAGATCGAACACCCTGGCCAGGTGCTCGTGGAGATGATCGAGCTCGAGCAGCGCATCCGCGAGGGGCGTGAGGAACGCATGCGCGGCCAGGCCTTTGCCAGCCGCGAGCTGGTGCGCAACCTCGCCCACGAGATCAAGAACCCGCTCGGGGGCATTCGCGGCGCAGCGCAGCTGCTGGCCATGGACATCGAGGTGCCCGAACTGGGCGAGTACACGCAGGTCATCATCCGCGAGGCCGACCGGCTGCAGTCCCTGGTGGACCGCATGCTGGCCCCGCACCGCCACGCCCGCAGTGTCGGCATGGTCAACATCCACGAGATCTGCGAGCACGTGCGTGCGCTTGCGCTGGCGGAGTTCCCGCGCGGGTTGGCGGTGGTGCGCGACTACGACATCTCGATTCCCGAGGTGCGCGGCGACCGCGAGCAGCTGATCCAGGCCGTTCTCAACATCGTGCACAACGCCTGCGAGGCGCTGGCCGAGCGCATGGCGGCCGGCGATGCGCGCATCGTGCTGCGCACGCGTGCCGCGCGCCAGGTGACGATCCAGCGCGTGCGCCACCGACTGGCACTGGAATTGCATGTGGAGGACAACGGCCCCGGCGTGCCCGAGGACATCCGTGACTTCATCTTCCAGCCGCTGGTGAGCGGCCGGGAGGGGGGGTCCGGCCTAGGGCTCACGCTCACGCAGACCTTCGTGCAGGAACACCACGGCACGATCGGCTGCGAGAGCGTGCCCGGCCGGACGGACTTCACCATCATCCTGCCCGTGCCCCAACCCGAACACGCCGCCGCATGAAACCCATCTGGATCGTCGACGACGATCAGTCGATCCGCTTCGTGCTCGAGCGTGCCCTGGCGCGCGAGCAGCTGGCGGTGCGCAGCTTCTCCTCCACCCGCGACGTGATCGCGGCGCTCGACGATGGAGACAGCCCCCAGGTGCTGGTCAGCGACATCCGCATGCCCGGCGGCTCGGGGCTCGACCTGCTCACCCGCGTCAAGGCGCGCCTGCCGGCGCTGCCCGTCATCGTGATGACGGCCTTCTCCGACCTGGACAGCGCCGTGTCGGCCTTCCAGGGCGGTGCCTTCGATTACCTGGCCAAGCCCTTCGATGTGCCCAAGGCGGTGGAGCTGATCCAGCGCGCGGTGCAGGAGAGCGTGCGCGAGGCCATCAGCGACACCGGGCAGGCGGCCGTGCCCGAGATGCTCGGGCAGGCGCCTGCCATGCAGGACGTCTTTCGCGCCATCGGCCGGCTCTCGCAGAGCCACGTGACCGTTCTCATCACGGGCGAGAGCGGCTCGGGCAAGGAGCTCGTGGCGCGCGCGCTGCATCGCCACAGCCCGCGTGCCCAGGGGCCCTTCGTGGCGCTGAACACGGCCGCCATCCCGAAGGACCTCCTCGAAAGCGAGCTCTTCGGCCACGAGCGCGGCGCCTTCACGGGGGCGCAGACGCTGCGGCGCGGGCGCTTCGAGCAGGCCGACGGCGGGACGCTCTTTCTCGACGAGATCGGCGACATGCCCTTCGATCTGCAGACGCGGCTGCTGCGCGTGCTGTCGGACGGGCAGTTCTACCGCGTGGGCGGGCATCAATCCCTGCGGGTGAGCGTGCGCGTGATCGCTGCCACGCACCAGAACCTGGAGGAGCGTGTGCGCCAGGGTGCGTTCCGCGAGGATCTCTTCCACCGCCTGAACGTGATCCGGCTGCGCCTGCCGCCGCTGCGCGAGCGCCGCGAGGACATCCCGGCGCTGGCGCGCTCGTTCCTGGCGCGCAGCGCCAAGGAGCTCGGCGTGGAGACCAAGCGGCTCACCGAGGCTGCGCTCGCACGGCTTTCCGGCTTCGACTTCCCGGGCAATGTGCGCCAGCTCGAGAACGTGTGCCACTGGCTCACGGGGATGGCGCCTGGCCAGGTGGTCGAGGAGAAGGATCTCCCCCCGGAGGTGCAGGCTGCTCCGCCGGCTGCCGCGCCGGCCGCGGTGCCTTCCGAGGCTGCAGGCGCCCAAGGGCCCTCGGGTTTGCCGGGTTCCTGGGGTTCCTTGGGTTCCTTGGGT